>JBKGZE010000009.1:0-14183 GCA_046545735.1 Gemmatimonadota bacterium
GGTCGGGCCCTTCGAGCCGGAGGAGAGAACGGGTCCGCTCGCCGCTATCGAGGACGACCCGGCCCTGGGCGGCGGTGGCCGCGCCGGCTCCGCTGCCGCTGCGTCGGATGGTGAAGGTCTCGGTACCGACGGGGGTATCGCGGATGTGGAGGCGGAACGTGCCTTCGTCCACGACGGTGGTCTGGGCGTGGGCGACGGCGGGGCCGGCGAGCGCGAGTGCGGCGATCAGAGCGAGTGTGTTGCGGGTCAGGGCGGTCATGCGTGGTCTCCCGTTGGATTCGACGGAAGCATACCCCCTGGCGGAGTATTGGGTTCAAGTGCGTGAGCTGCGGCGTAGGTCACAGGGTGTCGGATTCCTCATCGGGCCGCAGGAAGACGGCGCGTCGGATGGAGTCGAGGATCCGGCGATAGATGCGGCGGCCTTTTTCGGCGGTGGCGAGGGTTGGCCGGCCGACGCAGCCGGTGCCGCCGGGTGGGGGTGCGGGCATGCCTCCGCGCATGTAGCGCCGGAACTCTTCGGGGGTGAGCTGGAAGTCGCGCGCGCGGTCCATCCGGACGAGGTCGGGGTAGAGGTGGAGCATGAGCGAGGTCTCGGCCTCGCCGGCGTGCTCGGCTTCTTCCTGGCCCTCGAGCAGGTGGTGGATCGGAGCGTCCCAGACGTCGATGACGCGCACCCGGGCGGTTGTGGTGAGGAGGGTAGCGAGGGCTTCGAGGTGGGGGTCGTGGCGGTGGGCGGTGACGATGATGAACTGGGTCACGCCGTGGGCTTCCCAGGAGTCGAGGAGCTCGTTCATACCGCGGTGGAGCGTCTTGCGTCCAAGGGATGCGGTTCCCGCGTACGCCCGCTCAGTGCGTACATTGACGCCGAAGCTGAACGTGGGGGCACGGAGCACCCCGAACTCTCGTGAGAGATCGAGGCAGAACCTGCGAGCGATGAGGACGTTGCTGCCGAGGGGCAGGTGGGGCCCGTGCTGCTCGAGCGCGCCGACGGGGATGAGCAGCCTCGGATCGTGGGCGAGGTGCGCGGCGACATCGATCCAACTCAGCTCGTCGAGGGCCATGGAGGTTCTTTCGTCGCTCATGTACACAACATGACAGGCTGGACGCTGCTTCGCACGGTGCTGGGGCTGAGCTTCCTGGTGGAAGTCACACTTCTGCTCTGGAGCCGGACCCTCTCGCCGCTTGCGGTGCTGGTGGCGGCGGTAGTGCTGGCTGCCGCGATCGTGCTGGATCGCCGTCGCGGGCTTGGCGAGCGGGGCGGGCGGCTGCCGGTCGTCTCCGTGGCGCACGGCGCCCTGGTGCTGGCGCTGGTCGCCGCGGCCGCGACCACGATCCGGCTCGAGCTGGGCGGGAGCGATTGGGCATCGGTCGCGGAGCGTCGGGAAGCGCGGCTGACCACCCGGCTCGAGGACCGGCTGGGGGGTGTGGTCCGCCGGGCCAGCGCTGCCGCGGAGCTGGGGGCGGCCGCCGACGACGCAGCGGCGTTCGAGGCGCTCGAGCGGATCCGCTTGCGGACCGGCGTGGACGCGGTTGCCCGGATCGGCCCGGGCGGAGCGGTGGAGTCGTGGTCGGGCGAGCACCGCGGCCGGATCCCGGTGTCGGTCCGGGCCATGGGTGAGGGCGTGGTGTTCCCGGGCGGGACGCTGTTCGAGTACCTGTACGCGGTGGCGCCTCGGCCGGACGGAGGCACGGCCATGGCGGCGGTGCTGATGCAGGTGGGCCCGCCGTTGCGGGGCGAGACCGAGGCCGTGGCGGAGCGGTTCGCGGCCGTGACGGGCGAGCGGCCGCGGTTCGCGCCTCCCGACGTGTTGAACGTCGACTGGCAGCTCGAGCTCCCGGAGCGGGGGCCGGTGCTGTCGGCGCGGCTGCCGGACCTCAGCCCGGCGGAATGGCGGACCCGTGTTGCGCGGCTCGGACGCATCGCCGTCTTCGTCCTGGCCCTGCTCGCGCTGGGGCTGCTGAGCGCGGCGTGGCTGCGGTCGCTGGATGACCGGTCGGGGCTGGGCGGTGTGGTCCCGATGGCCGCGTTGAGCGGGCTGCTGATGGCCGCCCCTCTCCGGCGCACGCTCGGGCTCGATCGGCTGTTCTCTCCGGGGTGGTTCGTGCTCCCGGTCCCGGGCGATTTCGTGTTTGAAGGCGTGCTGGTCGTGCTGCTGCCTCTGGCCGCGCTGCTGTCCACCATTCGACCCGGGCGCGTGCGGCGGGGCGAGCTCTGGCTCCGGCTCGCGATCGGGGCGGCTCTGGCGGGCGGTGGCTTCGCCGTCGGGGCGGCGTTGATGACCGGGAGCGCCGGCACCCCGATGCTCACGTCCAGCGGTCCGCTCTGGCTCATCCTGCAGCCGACGACCGTGGTCCTGCTGAGCTCGCTGGCCGTCCTCCTCTTCCCGCGGTCGCCGCGTCCGGAAGCGCGGCGGTCGCTGGTCCTGTTCGGCGTTGCCGGCATCGCGGTGTCGCTCCTGCTGGCGCTCGCGGTGGCCGGGACCTGGCGTCCGGCTCAGCCTCTGACCACACCCGTCCTATTCGCCTGGAGCGTTCCGTTCCTGCTCCTGGGCCGGGCGATGGCGGGGTACGACGGGCGAGGCGACCGCCTGGTGCGTTGGCTCGTGGCCGGGCGGTTGGCGGCGACGGCGGTCATCCCGCACCTCTGGATCGCCGGCCAGTCGGCGAAGCTCCGGGAGGCGGAGTCCGAGGTGGCGTCGTTCGGGGCTCGGGGCGACCCGTTCCTGAGCTACCTCCTGGACCGCTTCGCGGAGGAGCTGCGCGTGGCCGCCGGCCGGGGGGAGGCCCACGTCGACCTGTTGTACGAGGCCTGGGTGGCGAGCGGGCTGGGGGCCGAGCCGTACCCGGTGGAGATCACGCTGTGGGATCGGGAGCTGCGCCCGGAAGCGTATCTGCCGCTCGGCGTCCAGCTCGATCCGGCCGGCCCCGCGCGGCGGGAAATGCTGGGGATCATCCGTGACGCCGTGGAAGCGGGTGAGGTGGTGAACGCGCCGGCGGCCGGCGGCGGCGTGAGCCGGCTTCTCGTGGTCCCCCTCCCGGAAGGACGCGCCGCCACGGTGGTGGTGGCGCCCCGGGCGAGTCTTGGGCCCAGCTCCGCGCTCTCCATGTTCATGGAGGGCGACCCTCAACGGAACGTGACGGTGGACCTTCTCCCCATCTCGCCCATCACCGCGCCGATCATCCCACGGATCCGGTGGGACAAGACGCCCGAGGGGTGGCGGAGCGAGACCGTGGTGGTGGAAGGCGCGGACCTGTACCAGGCGCATCTGGAGCTGCACCTGCCTCCGGCTCACGTTCGGCTGGCCCGCGTGGTCCTGCTGATCACCCTCGACCTCCTGATCCTGACGCTCCTCTGGGTCGTCGGACGGCTGGCCCGGGGCGACCCGCCGATCCCGCCCGGGGGGTGGCTCGGCTGGCTGGGCGGGTTCCGGGCCCGGCTGATCGCGGCGCTCTTCGTGTTCTTCCTGCTCCCGACCGCCGTGTTCGGGTGGGCGGCGTACCGGGCGCTGGCGGAGGAGGTGGCGCGGGCGGCGCGCCAGGTGGCGGAGCGGGCGGTCGTCCACGCGGCGGAGACGCTGCCGCAGGCCGGCATCGTGGAGACGGCGCGACGGACGGGCGAGGACCTGCTCTACTATCGCCAGGGCACGCTCGCCGCCGCGTCGCTCCCGGAGGCGGCGGAGCTCGGGCTCTACAGCGCGTGGATGCCGCCCGCTCTCTACCGGGCGCTGCGAGCCACCGAGTCGCTCGGCGGGGTGGAAATGGGTGAGCTGGCCGGGCGCTCGTACCTGGTGGCGTACCGCCGGCTGCGCAGCCCCACGGATGTCGTGGGGGTGCCGGTCTGGCTGGCTGCCCGGGATGTGGCCGTGCGGCAGCGGGAGTTCGCCCACCTGGTGCTCTTCGGCGTACTCGTGGGCGGGATCCTTTCGCTGGGTCTCTCCGTGCTCGTGGGCCGGGCCCTGGCACGGCCGATCGGGGAGCTCAGACGCGCGGCCTGGGCGGTGGGCCGCGGCCACCTGCGAGTCCGGCTGCCGGAGACGCGGCCGGACGAATTCGGCGAGCTCTTCACCTCGTTCAACCGGATGGCACGGCGGCTGCGCCGGGCCAGGGTTCAGGAGCTTCGTTCGGCGCGGATCCTGGCGTGGGGCGAGATGGCCCGCCAGATCGCCCACGAGATCAAGAACCCGCTGACCCCGATCAAGCTGTCCATCCAGCACATCCGCCGGGCGTACCGTGACGGCCGGGGCGATTTCGATCGGATCCTCGAGTCGAACGTCGACCAGATCCTGAACGAGATCGAGCGGCTCACGGAGATCGCCCGGGCGTTCTCCCGGTACGGCGCCCCGGAGGAAGTGGCCGGTGCCACGGAGCCGGTGGACGTGGCCGGCGTGGCCCGGGAAGTACTGACCCTGTACCGTGCCCCCGACCGGAGCGTCCGGTACCGCCTCGTGGTGGAAGCGCCCGACACGGTGGCCGCGGCCCGGGAGTCGGAGCTCCGGGAGGTGATGCTGAACCTGCTGGAGAACGCACGGGCGGCGGTAGGGGAAGAAGGCCTGGTGGAGGTGCGCGTGGACGCGCCGGGGCCGGTGGTCCGCCTGGAGGTACACGACGATGGCGAGGGGATCCCGACGGAGCAGCTGCCGCGGATTTTCGACCCCCACTTCTCCACCCGGTCCTCCGGGACCGGACTGGGACTCGCCATCGTGCGTCGGCTGGTGGAGAGCTGGGGCGGCCAGGTCGGGGCGGAAAGTGAGCCGGGGGTCGGGACGGTCGTATGGGTCGCCGTGCCGAAACACCGGGCGCCGCCCCCCCATGAGGGCGGCGCCCGGGCGGAATAGCCGGACCCCTCGCCCGCTTACCGCACGCGGAAGGTCCGGACGGCCTCGTTGCCCGTAGCGGCGCTGATGACCCGGACCACGACCACGTCGCCGCGCTCGATGCCGCGGACGACCCGCTGGAGGTCCCGCACGCTCGTGACCCGCTGGCGGTTGAGTTCGAGGATGATGTCACCGCGCTGCAGCTGGCCGGCGGCCGGACCCAGGCTGCTCACGCCCGTCACGACCACCCCGTCCACGTCCCGATCGATCCCGAGGTCCCCGAGGATTCTCGGCGTCACATCCGTGATCTCGAGTCCGAGCAGCTCCTGCGCCGAGGTGCCGCCCCGCGCGACCTCCGTCTCCACGGGCTCGGCCTCGAACTCGCCGAGCTCGACCTCCACGTTCCTCCGCTGCCCGTCACGAACCACGCCGAGCGTCACCTCGGCTCCGGGCTCCCGACGGGCGAGTCGGGTGATGAGGTCGGAACTGTCCTCAATGGGCTGCCCGTCCAGGGAGACGATCACGTCTTCCGGCCGCAGCCCCGCTTCGTCCGCCGGTCCGCCCGGCACGACCTCCGAGACGAACGCGCCGGCGATCCGGTCGAGCCCGTACAGCTCGGCCTGCGCCTCGTTCACCGGCGAGATCCGCACCCCCAGCTGGGGCCGACGGACGTGGCCGTACTCGATGAGGTCCCCGGCCACGCTCACGGCGATGGCGCTCGGTACTGCGAAGCCGTTGCCGGCGTACGCGCCGGTGGGCGAGAAGATGGCGGTGTTGACGCCGATGACCCGGCCGAACAGATCCACCAGCGGCCCGCCCGAGTTCCCGCGATTGATGGCGGCGTCCGTCTGGATGAACGCCTCGATCGCCGTTTCACGCTGGATGATCCCAAGGCTGCGCCCCTTCGCGCTCACGATCCCGGCCGTGACGGTGAAGCCGAGACCGAGCGGGTAGCCGAGGGCCAGGACCCAGTCGCCCACCTGGAGCCGGTCGGAGTTGCCGATCTCGAGCGGGCGGAACTCATCGCCGTCGTTGATCAGGACTACGGCGATGTCCGAGTTCGGATCCCGACCCACCACTTCGACGTCGTCGTAGATCCGACCGTCCGGAAACCGGATCGTGATGTCGGTGGCGTTCTCGACCACGTGGTTGTTGGTGAGGATGTGCCCCTCGGCCGTGAACACGAACCCTGACCCTGTGCCCACCTGCGGCGGCGCCTCGCCCTGAGGCGGCTGCTCGAAGAAGGGGAACGGGAAGGGCGTCTGCCGCTGCGACCCCTGCGGGCGCGTGGTGACCTGCACGGTCACGACGCTGGGCATCGCCTGCGCGGCGGCCGCACGGAACGTCGCGGACAGGGCCGCGGCCGCGCTCGTGTCCACCACCGTCGGCACGTCCCCAAGCTGCTCCTGCTGCATCCGCCGCTCCGCTTGGCGCTCCTGGGCAAGGGCGTCCCCGTTTCCGCAGCCCACGAGGAAGAGCGCCGATACCAGCGCCAGCGTGCCTGTTCTCCAGCCGTTCCCCATGATCGATCGCCTCCGCCTGCGAGTGGGATTCAGGATTGAAGAGCGCCGCAGGCGGTATGCCATGCGTGCGCCCCGTTCCGGGTCGTTATTCCCTGACGAAGCGCCTTTGTTCCCGCGTCCGGTGATCCGATGCGCTCACGCGCTCTGCGGGTTGCACCTTCCCGCATTCAACGAATCCCCGTTCTGCTGCGTCTGTATGGGATGTGAGGGGGGCAATGTAGGGCCGACCGGTGCCGGGCCGAAGGGGGAGCACGCGAATGGCGAGAAGCGCGGGGTTGATTCGGATCATCATGGCAGGGGCACTGTGGTCAGGGCTGCTGACCGGACCGCTGGCGGCGCAGGACTACGGGGCCGTAGCCCCGGTGGACAGCGTAACGCTCGAACAGGCGGTGGAGCGGGCCCTTCAGTTCAGCCCGCAGGTGGTCCAGGCGCGGACGAGCCTGTCGACGGCCGACTTCGCGACGAAGCAGGCCTACGCCTCGATGCTGCCGAGCGTGTCGTTCTCGTCGGGTGCGTCGCTGTCGAGCTCCGACCGGTTCGATCAGCAGACCGGGCTCAGGGTCAGCGGACAGAGCAACAACTACAACGCGGGGCTCTCCAGCAGCATGGACCTGTTCGCCGGGGGTCGGAACCTGGCGGCCGTACGGAGCGCCCGGGCGGGGGCGGAAGCGGCGGACGCGACCGTGGTCACGCAGCAGTTCTCCGTGACGCTCTCGGCCAAGCAGGCGTTCTTCGCCGTGCTGCGGGCACGTGACCTGATCCGGCTGAACGAGGAGCAGATCGACCAGGCCGAGCAGCAGCTGGAGGCAGCGGAGCGGCGCATGCAGGTCGGCGGTGCCACGCGCTCGGACGTGCTGCGGGCCCGCCTGCAGTTGAGCAACGCCCGTCAGGCGCTGCTCCAGTCGACTGTCCAGCACCGGAACGCCATGTACTCGCTCGGTCAGACGGTTGGCGCCGCCGGGCCGGTCACGGCCATGGCGGCTTCGCCGATCGAGCCGGAGCCGCTGGCCCTGAGTGAGGAGGCCATGCGGGAGGTGGTGCTCTCGCAAGCCCCGACCGTGGTGTCGGCGCTGGCGGACGTGCGCGTGGCGGAGGCCGGGATCGCTCAGGCCCGGGCGCAGTACTTCCCGAGCATCGGCATAAGTGGCGGCTACAACTGGTCCAACCGGGAGTTCGGGTTGGAGCAGGGTCTGACCAGCTGGAGCACCCGGCTGAACCTCTCGCTGCCGCTCTTCAACCGCCTGCAGCGTGAGGGGACGGCCCAGCGGGCTGGCGCGCAGCTGACGTTGGCGGAAGCGCGCGCGGCGGACGCGGCCCGGCAGGCGGTGGCGCAATTCGAGTCCCTCCTGGCCGGACTCAGGCTGGCGGAGGAACAGCTGGCGCTCCTGAACGAGTCGGTGGAAGTGGCCCGGGAGGACTATCGGGTTCAGCAGGAGCGCTACCAGGTGGGGGCGGCGACCATCCTCGAGCTGGTGTCGTCGCAGATCGCGCTGAGCCAGGCGGAAAACGCCCTGATCAACGCCCGCTACGACTACCAGATCGCCAGGGCCGAGCTGGAATCGCTGGTCGGACGGGAGCTCTAGTCATGATGGCAACGGCGGAACGGAGGATGAGGCGAATGGGCCTTCGGATCAGGAGGGGCGGTATGGAGCGGGTCGCGGTGGTTCTCAGCCTCGCACTGGCGCTGGGGCTGCCGGGCTGTTCCCGATCGGACGCCTCGGTGGGCGGGGATGGTGCCTCGGACGAGCTGGCGGTGGTGGAACGGGGCGACCTGGAGATCCGGGTCGAGGCGGCGGGCCAGCTCGAGCCGATTCTCATGGTGGAGGTGAAGTCCAAGGCGTCGGGCGAGGTCAAGGAGCTGCACGTGGAAACGGGCGACCAGGTGGACCGAGGGGACCTGCTGGCCGAGGTCGATCCGCGGGACGTGCGGAACGCACTCGCGCAGGCCCGCGCCGACCTGGACGTGGCAGAGGCGCGGGTCCAGGTCTCGGAGTCGCAGGCACGGCGGGCACAGGAGCTGATGGACGCCAACGTGGTCACGCAGCAGGAGCTGGAGCAGTCCGCGCTCGAGCTGGCGAACGGCCGGGCCGCGCTGACCCGGGCTGAGACGAACCTGGAGCTGGCGCAGGAGCGAATGGGGGACGTGACGATCCGGGCGCCGATTACGGGGACGATCATCCAGAAGAGCGTGGAGGCGGGGCAGATCATCGCCAGCGCCAGCGGGAACGTATCGGGCGGGACCACGCTGATGCTGATGGCCGACCTGTCGAGCATGCAGGTGCGCACGCTGGTGGACGAGACCGACATCGGCAAGGTGGAGCCGGGCCAGGCGGCGAAGGTGCAGGTGGAGGCCTACCCCGACCAGTCGTTCGTGGGGAGCGTCTACAAGATCGAGCCCCAGGCCGTGGTCGACCAGAACGTGACCATGTTCCCGGTGCTGGTCCGGCTCGACAACCGGCAGGGGCTGCTCAAGCCCAACATGAACGCCGAGGTCCAGGTCGATGTGGCGCGGGCCGACGATGTCGTGCTGGTCCCGAACGCCGCCGTGGTGAGCCTGCAGGACGCGGCCGCCGCCGGGGCGGTGCTGGGGCTGAGCCAGGAGGCGGTTCGGAACGGGATGAGCCGTACCCCGGCACCGGCGGCGCGGGATACGGGCGTCAGCGATGGCTCGAGCGCGACCGGCGGGTCGGAGGCCGCGCAGGCGCAGGACGGGGAGGTCGACTGTCAGGCGCTGCTGCAGAAGGCCCGGTCGGACCGATCGTCGCTCACGGAGGAGGAGCGCGGCCAGATGCGCGCGTGCTTCCAGGGGATGGGTGGTGGCATGGGGGCGCGGGCTGGCATGGGGGCGGGCGGAATGCGCGGGGGCGGCGACCCCGACACGCGCCCGGCCGTGGTGTTCGTGCAGACGCCGGATGGCCCGGAGGCTCGTCGGGTGGTCCTGGGGCTGAACGACTGGGACCGCACCCAGGTGGTCAGCGGGCTGGAAGCCGGCGAGCGGGTGATCCTGGTTTCGGTGGCCCGGCTGCGGCAGCAGCAGGAGGACATGATGAACCGGATCCGCGAGCGGTCGAGCCCGATACCGGGCGGCGGCGGAGGCGGTCGTGGCCGGTAGAGGCGGGCGCTCGGCCATGCTGCTGAGCGAGATCCTGAAGGTGGCGCTGGAATCGATCCGGGTGAACAAGCTCCGGTCGTTCCTCACCATGCTGGGGATCATCATCGGGATCGGCGCGGTCATCACCATGGTCGCCCTCGGCGAGGGTGCGCAGCGGCAGGTGGAGGAGCGACTGCAGGGGCTGGGCACGAACGTTCTCACGGTCCGGCCCGGCCGGCACATGTTCGGCGGCGTGGACCGTGGCTCCACCCGACTCACCACGGACGACGCCGAGGCGCTCCGCCTGGCGGGGCCGCAGGTCAAGCGCGTGTCGCCGGAGCTGGAACGCAGGCAGCAGGTGGAGTACGGCCGTGCGAACGCCAACCTGTCCGTCGTGGGCGTCTGGCCCGAGTATTTCCCGATCCAGAACGTCCAGCTCGCGGTCGGCCGTCTGTTCACGGCCGGCGAAGAGCGGGGACGCCGGCGGCTGGCCGTGATCGGGTCGGCCGTGGGGGAGCGGATGCAGCTCGGCAGCTCGGCGGAGCTCGTGGGCCAGAACATCCTCGTGCGCGGCATCCCGTTCGAGGTGATCGGGGTGCTCGAGGAGAAGGGCTCGCAGGGGTGGGACAACCCGGACGAGCGCCTCTACATCCCGCTGTCGACGGCCCAGTTCCGGGTGATCGGCTCGGAGTACGTCCGCTCCATCAGCGTGCAGGCGTCGAGCGCGCGCGACATGGATGCGGCGATCGCCGAGATCGACCGGCTGCTGCGACGCGAGCACCGGATCCCGCCCGGCGAGGACGCCGATTTCAGCGTTCGGAACATGGCCTCGCTCATGACCACGTTCCAGGAAACGACGCAGACGTTCACCTTCCTGCTGGCGGGGATCGCGGCGATCTCGCTCCTGGTGGGCGGGATCGGTATCATGAACATCATGCTCGTGTCGGTGACGGAGCGGACCCGTGAGATCGGGATCCGAAAGGTGTTGGGTGCGCGCCGACGCCACATCCTCCTGCAGTTCCTGATCGAGTCCGTCGTGCTGTGCGTGGCCGGTGGGATCCTCGGGACCCTCTTCGGCTGGGGCGGCGCGACCCTCCTCCGGAACACGGCCGGGTGGGAGACGGCGGTGGCGCCCGAGGCGGTGGTGCTGGCCTTCGGCTTCGCCGCCCTCGTCGGCATCTTCTTCGGCCTCTGGCCGGCCCGACGTGCGGCGCTGCTGGACCCGATCGAGTCGCTGCGGTACGAATAGGAGGCGGATCACCGCCCGGACCTCACGCTCGGCGCCGGGGGTAGGAGGGATCGGGCGCGCGCTGGCGCCTCGATCAGCCCTCGACCTGACCGGATATGACGAACCGCACGATCCCCGCGCTGCTGCTGGTCGCCCTCTCGGGCGCCGGCTGCGACGATCTGGCCCTGGAGCCCGACCGGACGCCCACGTCGCTCCGGGTCCAGCCCGACACGGCGGTGGTGGCGGCGGGCGCGGCGGTCCCGTTCGAGGTCGAGGTCCTGGATCAGCACGGGGACCCGTTTGCCAGGATCCCCTCGTGGGCGCCGCCCTTCTGGAGCAGCCGCCGGCCGGCCCTCCTCGAAGTCGACGACGGCGTGGCCACCGCCCTCGCGCCGGGCGAAAGTCGCACCGACGTAGAGGTGGCGGGGTTGACGGCCTCGGCGGTCGTGCGGGCCAACCCGTCCGAGCTGACCGTGAGCGTCCCCCGGTTCTATATCACCCAGAGCGTGCAGCGGCCGCACGGGGACGTGCCGCTGATCGCCGGACGGAGCGGGGTGATCCGGGTCTTCGTCCAGGGTGGTGGGGTGAACTTCTTCCGGCCGACGGTGCGTGCCACGTTCCGGAGCGGCGACGCGGTCGTGCACACGGAGCTGCTGGAGCTGGAGAACCCGGGCCTGCCGGAAACGCTCGATGAAGGGGACCTGAACCTGTCGTATGACGGGGTGGTGCCGGCCACGGTGTTCCGCCCGGGGCTGAGCATGGTGCTGGAGATCGACCCGGAGGGGGTGGTACCGGCGGCCTCAGGGAGCGTGCTCCGGGTCCCCGAGGCGGGCGAGCTGCGCCTCGATGTCCGCGAGACCCCGCCGTTCCGACTCCGTATGGTCCCGGTCACCCAGTCCGCGAACGGGCGCACCTCGCGGCTGACTCCCGGGTACGCGGCGCGGCAGGCCGAGCTCATGCGGGACATCTTCCCCTTCGGCGAGTTCGACCTGGACGTCCGCGCCGCGTACCACACCGAAGCGCGGCTGGACACGAATGACGGCTGGTTCCAGCTGATCCAGGAGATCGCGATGCTCCGGCTGGATGATGGGAGCGCCCGCTACTACTACGGCGGCTTCGACCGCCCGCCGGGCACCACCATCGGCGGCCTCGGCTACCTGGGCTACCCGGTATCCATCGGGATGGACAACCGACCGGACGTGATCGCCCACGAAGTTGGGCACAACATGGGGCTGCCCCACGCGCCGTGCGGCAACCCCGCCGACGCCGATCCCGCGTACCCGTACGAAGACGGCCTCATCGGCCAGCACGGCTACGGCGGCCGCGCGGTTCTTGCGGATGGCAAGTTCCTGTACGACCGGGAGCGAAGCACGGTGCACCGTCCCTGGGAGAAGTACGATCTCATGTCGTACTGCGATCCCATCTGGATCAGCGACTACAACTACGAGAAGGTCCTCGCCTACCGGGACACCAGCGCCTACGACGCCGCGCTGGCGGACCCGGCAACCGGGATGCCGGACGGGACCCCGGCCTCGACTGCCGCAGCGCCGCGCGAGCCGGCGCTGGTGATCCAGGGGGGCGTGCACGACGGACGGTTGACACTGGCGCCCGCCCTGGAGTGGCAGGTGCCGGCGACCGCCATGAAGGACGGCGCGGGCGGGGCGGGGCCGTATACGCTGGAGGGGCTGGACGGACACGGCGCGGTGGTGTTCTCCCTCCCCGTTCGACCGTGGCCGCTGGCCCACGGGCGGGGCAGCCATTTCATCGTGGCCGTGCCGACCGACCTGGCAGATCCCGCTCGGGTCGAGCGCCTGCGGCTGAGCGGCCCGGAGGGGCGAGTGGAGCGGGATCGAGCCGGTGTACGGGGGCGCCCCGCGCTGCCGGAGGTGGCCGTGGAGCGGATCGGGGCGCGGGGCCAGACCACCCGCTCCGCGGCGCGCTGGGACCCGGGCCGGTATCCCCTGGCGGTGGTGCGAGATCGGGCCACCGGGCTGATCCGCGCCATGTCTCGCACGGGCCGGCTCACGCTCCCTGGTGACGCGGAGCGGTTCGACGTGCTGCTGAGCGACGGCGTGCGGACTCGCGCCGCACGTGTGGTGAGGCGATGAGCCCGCCCCGGAGGATACGGCGGCCGGGGTGGCCGGCCGCGGCGCTCGCCCTTTCGCTGGCCGGTGGGTTGGTCGGGGCAGCGCAGGCGGCGGCGCAGGCGGTGCTGGTCGAGCTGAAAGCCGGTGCGGCCGTGGGCCACTACTCGGATACGGGCGCAGGGCTCGAGCTGCTCCCGCAGCCAGCCCTCGCCGCACTCGTCGAAGTCCGGCCTGTGGACTGGCTCGCCGGGTACGCCGGGTTCACCCGCGCTTCCTTCGGCTGCGAGGAGGGGTTCTGCGCCGACCGCGACGTCTCCTTGACCAGCCAGGGACTGGTGTTGGGTGCTCGCTGGCTGCCCGGAACCATCTGGGCGCGGGCCGGGCTGGCCCTCCAGGCGCTCGATGTCGACGCCCGCGGCGCCGACGACCGCTTCGACCCCGGGCTGGGTTTCGAGCTGGCCGGAGGGGTGGAGCTCGATCTCGGCCGATCGTGGCGCCTGCGGCCGGGCGTGACCTATCTGCGGCACGCCGCCTCGACCGACCTCGGCGACGGCCACGTTGGACTGTACGCGCTCGAGGTGGGCGTGGCCGTAGCGATCCGGGGAGACTGAACCGGCGCGAAGCCGTCCCGTTCCGCCATTCCTCTGCCCCGTCCCGCAGTCGATCTTCGCACCATGCTGGCGACGATTCGAAGTGGGGCCGTGCTGGGCGTGGATGCCTACCCCGTCCGGGTCGAGGTGGATCTGGCGCGTGGTCTTCCCTCCATGACCGTCGTGGGTCTGGCCCAGGGCGCGGTGCGCGAGGGACGGGACCGGGTGACCGCAGCGCTGTCCAACAGCGGCTTCGAGGTTCCGATCCGGCGGATCACGATCAATCTTGCCCCGGCGGACGTGCCGAAGGCAGGGAGCGCCTTCGACCTGCCGATCGCCCTCGGGATACTCGCCGCGGCGGGCGTCGTGCCGTCCGGCGCGGCGGACGACCTGTGCTGTGTGGGCGAGCTGGGGCTGGACGGGCGACTGCGGCCGGTTCGCGGCGTGCTCGCGATCGCCCTGCAATCCCGGGCGACGGGATCCGGGCCGCTGATCGTCCCGGCGTCGAACGCGGCGGAAGCGACGGTCATCGAGGGGCTCACCGTGCACGGCGCCCGCAGTCTACGCGACGTGGTTCGGCACCTGCAGGGCGGCCCGCGACTGCCGGTCGCCCGGCCGCCCGAGCCCGACGGAACCAGGAGCGCCGAGCTGGCGCTGGACTTCGCCGACGTGCGAGGGCAGGCGGCCGCACGGCGAGCGCTGGAGATCGCGGCCGCCGGCTCCCACAACCTGCTCCTCGTCGGCCCGCCTGGAGCGGGAAAATCGATGATGGCCCGCCGGCTGCCCTCGATTCTTCCGCCGCTCACGCGTGCGGAGGCGCTCGACGTCACGCGCGTGCACTCCGTAGCGG
>JBKGZE010000010.1:0-14154 GCA_046545735.1 Gemmatimonadota bacterium
AGACGAAGCTGTGCCCCACGGCCAGCTCGCCGTTCACCATGTCCAGCAGGTAGTTCAGGTCCGAGCGGTGCCGGACGTGGTCTACCAGCGGCCGGTACTGCTCGTAGACCGCGTCCCAGTCGGCGCCATGGTGACCGGGGTCGTAGAAGAAATCCCGCTCCTGGCGCCATGCCTCGTCGAAGATCTGCGCCCACTCCCGGTCCGGGTCCAGCCGCATCCGCAGCTCCGGCCGCAGCGTCCTCGCCCCGTTGGCCTTCGGCTTGGTGGCATCCGCCACCGTCCAGCCGCCGTTGCCACGGTACAGGATCTTCTTCCCGTCCGCGGAGACCGAGACCGAGCCCGCGCCCTCGGTGAAGACCTCCGCCTCCCGCGACTCGAGCGTGCACTTGTGCAGCGTGGCCCCCGGCCGGTTCTCCACCCGCTCGGCCACGAAGACCGAGCCCTCCGGGCCGGCCACCATGCCGGCGTACGCACGCACCGGCATGGGCAGCGCCAGGATCCGGCGGTCGATCCGGTTGAAGTCGACCCGAACCTCGTCCTCCGGCGACGCCTCCCCGCCAGCGCCCGCTTCCCCGCCCTCTTCGGGCTTCTCGGCCTCACCGGGCTCCTCAACCTCTTCCGGTACCCGCTCCTCGTCGCTCCGGATCGGGAACGGCGTCGGGTCGTCCTCCCGGAGCACGACCACGTACGCGCCATAGCTCGGGTCCGCCTGCATGCTGCTCGTGTTCGCCCACCCCGAGCCGAGGGCCACGTCGGTGGAGGCCAGGAACCAGAGGTGGCGGCCGTCCCGGTCCCAGACCGGCGACGCCGCGTCGGCCATGGCGTCCGTGATCGGCCGGGCCTCGCCGCTCTCCACCGACCAGACCACCACCCGGTGCAGCATGTTCGGGAAGCTCTTGGCGTACGCCAGCCACTTCGAGTCCGGCGACCACACCGGCCCCATGGTCCCGCGTCCGCTGTTCGTCCCGTCGACGTCGGCGGTGGTGATCCGCCCGCTCTCCACCGCCACCACCTGGAGCCGCGCACGGTCATCCACGAAGGCGATCCGGCTGCCGTCCGGCGACCACGTCGGATCCCACGCCATCTTCGACTCGCCGACGTCGATGGTGCGGACCTCGCCGAGACCGTCCTGCGGCCCGATCTTCAGCGCGTAGGCGCCGCCCTCGTCGGAGAACCAGGCGACGGAGGCGCCGTCCGGCGACCAGACCGGCGCCCGGTCCGCCACCCCGGAGCTCCGGGTCAGGTTGCGGGGGTCGCCGTGCTCCACGGGGACGGTGAAGATCTCGCCCCGCGCCTCCATGAGCGCCCGCTGGCCCGTGGCCGAGAGGGACGCGGACGAGACGGACCCGGCCACGTCCTCCCACCGGGCCTCGGCCCACGGGAAGTCGCCGCGGACGGTGATGTCGATCCGGCGGGCCCGACCGGTGGCCGGGTCGAGCTCGTGGACGTAGCCGTCCTGCTCGATCACCAGGGCGTCGGGCCCGGCGGCCAGCGACTTCACGTCCATGTCGAAGCGGGTGACCCGAGTGAGTTCGCGGGTCGCCGGGTGATACGACCAGACGTTGTCGATGAGGTCGCCCTGGTCGGAGAGGAAGTAGATCCGGTCGCCGTGCCAGACGGGCTGAACGTCCGTGCTCCGCTCCGGGTTCGGCAGCCGCACCTCGTCCAGGTCGCCCAGCTCCAGGATCACCAGCGGCGTGTTCTGCCCGCCCCGGTAGCCGCGCCATTCCGTGTCCCACCGGCTCATCCGGTCCACCACCAGGCGACGGCCGTCCGGCGCATACGACCCGGCGAACCCCCACGGGGCCGGCACCAGCGCCGACGGCCCGCCCTCCACCGCCACCGTCCAGAGCCGGTAGTGGGGCACGGGCGCGGTCTCCCGCGTGGTGGCGTACAGCACCCGCTCGCCGTCCGGCGTCCAGCCCCGGGCCTCCGCCGCCGCCGGGTACCACGTCAGCCGCGCCGGCTCGCCGCCCTCGATCCCCACCACGTAGACGGCGGGAACGCCGTCGCGGTTGGACGTGAAGGCGAGGCGCCGGCCGTCGGGGGAGAAGTGGGGGTCGGACTCCACGGCGGGCGTGGCGGTCAGGCGTCGCGCCACGCCGCCCGCCCGGTCGGCGATCCAGAGGTCGCCGCCGTGGGCGAACGCCACGTGGTCGGCGCTGAGCGTGGGCTGCCGGAGCAGTCGGTCGGAGGTCTGGGCGGTCGCCGGGTCGGAGCCCGACGCCGCCACGAGGAGGATCAGCAGGAGCAGGGATGAAAGCCGCATCGGTCTCTCCACTCTCGGGGCGCCCCGCATCGGAGGGTGCGTATGTGTACGATGGGTCCTGTTGTACGACTGTCCTCAAGGTACGCCGCCAGGCAGACCCGGGCAGCCGCGCCCCACCCTACGAACCCGGCTCCGGCGGGTTTCGGCCGTCGTGCGCGGGCTCGCCGATTTCGGCCGTCGTGCGCGGGCTCGCCGATTCCGGCCGTCGTGCGCCGGCGCGCTGGGCTCAGGGCAGGCGGCTCAGGCCGCGCCCGGCCGCAGCCCCACCTCGCCTTCCAGGTAGGTGTAGCCCTCGAGCCCCTCGATGTAGTCAGCGATGAAGGCGTTGGCCTCCGATTTCGGCAGCTTCGCCATCTGCACCTTGCGGCGGAACGTGGCCACGAGGCGGCGGGTGTCGAACTGGACGTATTCCAGGACCTCGGTCGTGGTGTCACCGTGGACGAGGTCGGTGATCTCGTAGCCGCCGTTCGCGAGGCGGACGTGGACGGCGTTGGTGTCGCCGAAGAGGTTGTGGAGGTCGCCCAGGATCTCCTGGTAGGCGCCGGAGAGGAGGATCCCCAGGACGTACGGCTCGCCGGGCCGCACCTCGTGGAGGGGGAGGCTCCGCTTCGGGTCCCGCCAGCCGGCGAAGATGTCGATCTTGCCGTCGGAGTCGCAGGTGACGTCCTGGAGCGTGCCCCGCCGGGTCGGCTCCTCGTCGAGCCGGTGAACGGGCATGATGGGGAAGATCTGGTCGATGGCCCAGGAGTCGGGGAGCGACTGGAAGAGGGAGAAGTTGCAGAAGTACCGGTCGGTGAGGATGCTCTCGAGCTCAGGCAGGATGTCCTCGTACTCTTCCGGATCCCGGGCGGCGCGGTCCTCCACCTGCTTCATGATGGCCAGGTGCAGCGCCTCGGCCAGGGCCCGGTCCTGGAGCGAGAGCACGCCGCTGCTGAACCGGAAGTTCATCTGGTTCTTGGCGTAGAGGGCGTCGTGGTAGACCTCCCGGAGGTCCCGCCTGTCGATCTCCTTGAGCGTGCCCGCCAGCTCCCGCACCAGCTGATCCGCGTCTTCGGGCACGGCGGCCGGCGACTCGACGATCTGGGTCTCCAGGTCGATCACGTTGATCAGGAGCAGCGCGTGGTGCGCCGTCAGCGCCCGCCCCGACTCGCTGATGATGTGGGGCATGGGTAGCTCGTTGGCCCGGCACGCCTCCGCCAGCGAGTAGACGATGTCGTTCGCGTACTCCTGGATCGAGTAGTTCACGCTCGCCGCGGCGGTGGAGCGGGTGCCGTCGTAGTCGACGCCGAGCCCGCCGCCCACGTCCACGTACTCCAGCCCTACCCCCATCTGCCGGAGCTCCACATAGAAGCGGGCGACCTCCGTCATGGCCGACTTGACGCTGTGGATGTCGGGAATCTGCGAGCCGATGTGGAAATGGACCATCCGCAGCGCTGCGAGCCGGTCCGCCTCTTCCAGCAGCTCCACCACCCGCATCAGCTGCGCGGCCGTCAGCCCGAACTTGCTCCGCTCCCCCGCCGAGGTGTGCCAGCGGCCGGCCCCCGTGGACGACAGCTTCACCCGTACCCCCACACCGGGCATCACGCCCATCTCCGCCGACACCCGCAGCACGGTCTCCACCTCGCTGATTTTCTCCACCACGATCAGCACGTCGTGGCCCAGCTTCTGCCCCATGAGCGCGAGCCGGACGTACTCCTCGTCCTTGTACCCGTTGCAGACGATCAGGTGGTCCGTCCGCTCCCCCAGCGCGAGCACCGCCATGAGCTCCGGCTTGCTCCCCACCTCCAGCCCCACGCCGTGCTCCGCGCCGAAGCTCAGGATCTCCTCCACCACGTGCCGCTGCTGGTTCACCTTGATCGGGTAGACCAGCGAGTAGTCGCCCTGGTAGTCGAACTCCTCCATGGCCGTCCGGAATCGACCGGTCAGCGACTCGATCCGGTCACGAAGGATGTCCGAAAACCGCAGCAGGACCGGCAGGGTCACGCCCTGCTCCTCCAGGTCCATGGCCATCTCGAACAGGTCGAGCCCCACCGCGGTGTTGCGATCCGGATGGACGGCGAGGTGCCCCCGCTCGTCGATCCCGAAATAGCCGATTCCCCAGCCTTCCACGTTGTACAGGTCCAGGGCGTCTTCAATGCTCCAATTCATGCGCGATCATCCTTGCACGTTGCATGCGACCCGGGGGGCGCCGCCGGGTACCCGGCGCGCCGCTCCGCCCGCTCCTCGCGGCCGGGGACGGCAAAGTAACCGCTGGCCGGCGGGAACAGCTATTCCGGCAACGCGGACGGCGGCCCGCGCGCCGGGCGGACGCGATCCGTCCGGCGCGCGCGCATCCGGCGAGCGGCTCAGCGGCCGGCCGGGTCGGCTTCCGGGGTGGTCAGGTGGGTCCCGTCCGCCCACCGCCATGTCTCCTGGATCAGGTCGGCCCTGGGCGGGAACCCGTCCCCGTACTCGGCGGGATAGTGGCGCACGATCATGAAGAACCGATCCGCTTGGCGGCCGACGCCGATCGTACCAGCGTACCACTGGCCATGGCTCTGGTACCTGAACCGGAAGTCCTCGAGCGCCCAGGCCAGGTTGGGCGGAGGCAACTCGTCGGCGATGATCTCGATACCCTGACTCACCGGGATGCCGCGTCCCGTCTTGTACCCCTTCGCCGCGGCGATGGCTGCCTGCCGGTCGGTGTCGGGCGGAAACACGAAGACGTGGAGGAATGCGTCCTGGTTCCTCTCCCCGCCGAACGCGGCGACGAACCGGACGGCCTCGTCTCCGGGCTCGGCCACCATCTGTTCCGGTACGTAGGCGGTGAAGGGGAGGGGGAAGTGGTCCGGGGCGCGGAAAAGGCGGAGCGAGAGCGGCTCGGCCATGCCCTCGATGCTGAGCGTGTCGGTCCGGCGCTCCGGCCGGTCCGGGGAGGTGGCCGCGCCCGGATCGGTGGTGGGCGTCTCACGCTCGGGGTCCGCGTCCCCGCATGCGGCCAGGGCGAACAGGATGAGGGTCAGCGCGACGGGGTGGCTCACGGGCACGGCTCTGGCATCAAGGGACACTGGACTCGTGGATCTCGAGGGCAGGAAGCGGACCGATTATGGCACATATCAAGGACTCGGCAGGCGACCGGTGGGAGGCGTACGTCGGCCAGGACGCGCCCCACCCGGGCGTCCTCCCGCTCATCTTCCACTGCACCTCGAACCCGTCGAACGGGTGGCGCGTGGTGGAGGTGCCGGAAGCGGACTGGTCGGGCGATCGGACCGTGGACCGGCTGTCGTCCTCCGAGCTGGAGGATCTCTTCGTCCGGGCCCAGCCGTTCGACTACACCCACGACCCGAAGACGAAGGAGAACACGGTGGGGGACACCCCGCTGCGGTAGCGGGGATCAGAGCAGGTGCTCGTACCGGGGGTTCTTCACCAGCTCGCCCCCGTCGCCCACCACCTGGCGGTCCCACGGGAAGATGACGGTTGCGTCCGTCTCCACCGTGTAATAATCCGGCCGGTAACGGCCCGCCTTCACGATGCTCGTGGCGGTGCGGACCTCGGTCGGGTTCACCGCCCGGACCGCCGCGAGGGCCATCCGCAGCGTTTCACCCGTGGTGCAGATCTCGTCCACGATGAGCACGCGCCGTCCGCGCGCCTGGCTCGGCGCGGAGGTGAGCAGGCGCGGCTGGTCCTCGGGCACGTCGCGGCCGGAGCGACGCGAGATCTTGAGGGCGAAGAAGTCGCGGCGGAGGATGGAGGCCGTCACCGCGCCGGGGATCACCCCGGCCGTGGCGATGCCGATGACGAGCTCGGGGTCGAACTCCCGCGCCACGTTCACGGCCAGGGCCCGGGAAAGCTCGCCGAAGACCTCCCAGGAGAGCTCGAGAACACCCAGGTCGTGCAGCGATGCATCGGGAATTCCGAACAGGTCCGAGGTCGTGCGCTGGCCGGCCATGTGACCCTCCTGAAGCGAGGAGTGGGAGCCCAAGGTAGCGCAACGGTTGCAGGGATGGAAGCGGGTTGACTGCCCCGGGGCGGGGAGGCATCCTCCTCCCATGACGGATGACGCCGGGACCCGCGCCGACGCCCGCCTGGAAGCGGCCCTCCAGGGGGCCGACCAGGGCGATCCCCGCCCGCTCTACCGCCCCGCGCTCAGGCACCTCCGGGAGCGTGACCCGGAGGCGTTCCAGCGGGCGCTGCGCTACTACGAGACCGAACTGGTCCCCGCCGTGGCCGCCGAGGCCGACCCGCTGGCCGCCTGGCGGGAGTACGGCGCGGCGCTGGCCCGGGAGCTCGGAGGCGGCCGGACCGTCGAGCTGGATTCCACGGGCCGGGCCCGCGCCGTCGAGGACCTGGCCGCCGCCCGCGGGCTCGTGCTGCACGTCCCTGACGCCGCGGACGCGCCGGTCCTGGTACTCCGCTATCCGCGGGGGGCGTCTGCGTCCCAGCGGGCGGCCTACGAGCTGCTGGTGGAGGGCCGGCAGGCCTGAACCGACCGGCCCGTCCTCCTCCCGACCCGTACTCCTCCCGACGAGAGAGCCGGGCCGGGCGCCGCGGGTCGCCGCGAGCGGTGCCGCGCCTTCTCAGCCGCCCTTGGCCATACTGGCCAGGAACTCGTCGTTCGATTCCGTCCGCCGCATCCGCTCCAGCAGGAACTCCAGCGCCTCGGCGGGGGGCATGTCGGAGAGGAAGTTCCGGAGCAGGTAGACCCGGTTGAGCTCGTCGTCGGAGAGGAGGAGCTCTTCCTTGCGAGTGCTGGACCGGTTGATGTCGATGGAGGGGAAGATCCGCTTGTCGGCGATATGCCGATCGAGGACCACCTCCATGTTCCCGGTGCCCTTGAACTCCTCGAAGATCACCTCGTCCATCCGGGAGCCCGTTTCGATGAGGGCCGTGGCGATGATGGTGAGGGAGCCGCCCTGGTCGATGTTCCGGGCGGCGCCGAAGAAGCGCTTGGGCTTGTGGAGCGCGTTGGCATCGACGCCACCCGACAGGATCTTCCCCGAGTGGGGGACGGTCACGTTGTAGGCGCGGGCGAGTCGGGTGATCGAGTCGAGGAGGATTACCACGTCCTTGCCGGCCTCCACCAGCCGCTTGGCCTTCTCGAGGACCATCTCGGCCACCTGCGTGTGCCGGTCCGCGGGCTCGTCGAAGGTCGACGAGATGATCTCCGCGGGCACGTGCTCCTCCATGTCGGTGACCTCCTCGGGCCGCTCGTCGATGAGGAGCACGATGAGGTGGAGATCGGGCTGATTCTCGAGGACGGCGTTCGCGATCTTCTGCAGCAGGATCGTCTTCCCCGCCTTGGGCGGCGAGGTGATGAGGCCGCGCTGGCCCTTGCCGATGGGCGTGAGGAGATCCATGAGCCGCATGGACAGGTCGCCTTCCCGGTTCTCGAGCCGGAGTCGCTGCTCCGGGTAGCGGGGGCGCAGGTTGTCGAACGCGATCCTGTGCTTGGCGTTGTCCGGTTCCGCTCCATTGACCTCCTCCACCTTCAGGAGCGCCAGGTAGCGCTCCCCCTCTTTCGGCGGCCGGACCTGGCCGAGGATGGTGTCACCGGTGCGCAGGTCGAATCGCTTGATCTGCGAAGGGGAGACGTAGATGTCATCCGGGCCGTAGAGGTAGTTCCAGTCCTGGGAGCGGAGGAAGCCGTAGCCTTCCGGCAGGACCTCGAGTACGCCTTCGCCCCTCAGCACTACATCGCTGTCCAGCAGGTTCTGCTCGATCCGGAAGATGAGGTCCTGCTTACGGAGGCCGGAGTAGTTGGAGATCTGGAGCTCCTCCGCCATCTCATGGAGCTCGGCGATTGTCTTGCTTTTGAGTTCAGCGATGTCCACGGGGCTCTCCATCTTCAGGCCTGAACCCGGACGGTCTGTGGGCAACGGGGCCCCTTCGGACCGAAAACCGGAGGCCGCAGTTCTCGTGTGGGTCGGATGTGAAGGAATTCGATCGTCGACCGGCGGCGCACGCTTCCGTGCAGCCGTCTCAATGGCAGGGTTGTGGTCGAGGGTAATGTCGCAAGAGTATCACTCCATCGCGCCCGGGTCAAGATCGGATCGCTCCGCGTCACGCTTGACACGGCGGGGCGGGCCGAGGACCTTTACGACCCACCGGAGCGGAGGGACCATGGCGCGTCACAATCGGGATGGCCAGGGCTGGGACCAGCGCGGGTTCGAGTACATCATCAGCTATCAGCCCGACTGGCTGAAGCAGGTGAAGGTCACGCGCCTCCTGCCCACGGGCCGCCAGTCGACCAAGGTGCTGTTCGCGCCGTCGGAGCCGCCGGAGCGGGAACCGGGCCGCCAGGTCCGGACGCAGATCCGGAGCGAGGCGCAGGGGCTCGCGTTCGAGGTCGCCCTCACCGACCCGGAGCGTGTGGTGAAGCGGATCATCGTGGAGACGGGCCCCGGCAGCGGACCGGGCGTGCACGCCCCCGACGACGTTCAGTTCACGATCGAGCATCGCGGCTGACCCTCACGGCAGGAGCATGCGGAGGGCGAAGCCCACGCCCTCTGCCCGGAGGGAGTCGATCTGCACCATCACCTCGGCCAGCGCCCGCTGCACGGCCGTGTCCCTGCGCGCGCGGACCAGGATCCCGCCGGACCCCTCGAGCCGCTCCGACAGCTCCCCGAGCGCCCGGCTGACCCGGTCGGCCCGGTTCGTGACCCGGGCCAGGCGGGCGGGCAGCTCGCCCTCCGCGTAGCGGCCGGCGGAATCCGCGGCCTCGGCCACGGCGGCGAACCGGTCCTGGAGCCGGGCGAGCCGGCCCGGGAGCTCCGGGTCGTTCAGCAGGCGGGTCAGCGTGCCACCCTCGAATTCGAAGCGGGCGCGCAGGCGGTCGGCCTCCGCCGTGGCACGATCGAGACGGTCCGTGAGGGTGGCCAGCTGCGAGCGCCGCTGCCCGGCGGCCTCCTCGAGCTGCCGTAGCAGCGCGTTCAGCGTATCCAGGGCGGAGGGCAGCTCCTTTCCCTGCGTGATGAGCAGATCGAGGGCCGGCGCGCCCGTCGGCAGGATGGTGTCGCCCGGCTGCAGGAGCGCCCCGTCCGGGCGACCGACCGTGACCTGGACCGTGGGCTCACCGATGAACCGGCGCTTCGCCGTCTCCGCGCGGCTTCCCTCCCGGAGCGCCGAGCGAACGCGCTCGCGCACCCGGATCCGCACGGCCACGGGCACGTCGGCGTCGCCGGCCAGATCGATGGCCGTGACGCGACCGGCGTCGATGCCCCCGACCGTCACGGGCGAGCCCACCCGGACACCGCTGGTCTCCGGGACCAGCGCCACCAGGTCGATGTAGCCCCGGAAACGGTCGGCCAGCGTATCCGCGTTGAAGATCAGGAGGGCCGTCAGCACAATGCCGGCGATCAGCGCGTAGCCTCGCCGGGTCCGGTGCCGTCTCGCTTCGTCTTTCACGTCGGGGCGCGGGTTGCAAGGCGTGGGCCGGTCCGCGGCGGGACCGCGCCCTGCCGCCCGCTGCGGCCGGGGTCGGTGTACGGGCAGGGTGGACAGTGTCGCGCCGCGTCGTCTATGTTCGAGTCATGAACGGGGTATGGAGCGCGCCGGTCTCGTGGGTGGGTCGCTCGACGATCGTGGCGGCGGAGGGGTTCGGCCGTTACGGGCGGTTCCTCGGCCGGGCCGGCGTCGCGCTCGGAGACACCGGGACCTGGGGCCGTGAGCTGCTGAAGCAGATGGCCCGGGTGGGCGTGGCCTCGCTGCCGATCGCCCTCTTCATCGCGGCCTTCACCGGCGTTGTGCTCGCCCTTCAGGCCTCCTACACCTTCACGGGGGCCGTGCCCCTGTACTTCGTAGGCGTGCTGGTGGGGAAGACCATGCTCCTCGAGCTGGGTCCCGTGCTCACGGGCCTGGCGCTCGCGGGCCGGGTCGGGGCCAACATCGCGGCCGAAATCGGGACCATGCGGGTCACGGAGCAGATCGACGCGCTGGAGACGCTGGCCTACAACCCGTTCTCCTACCTCGTGGTACCCCGCATCTTCGCCGGCCTGGTCATGTTCCCGGTCGTGGTCGCGTTCGCCGACGCCATGGGCATTCTGTGCGGCTGGTTCACGGCCATCAACCTGCTCGACCTGTCCACGCCGGAGTTCGTACGGGGGCTCAGGATCTACTTCGTCCCGTTCGACGTCTCCTATTCCCTGATCAAGGCGGCGTCGTTCGGGTTCGCGGTGACGTCCATCGGCTGCTTCTTCGGCTTCACCACGCGCGGCGGCGCGGAGGCGGTGGGCCGTTCGACCACGCAGTCGGTCGTGCTGGCGAGCATGCTGATCCTGGTGCTGGACGCGTTCTGGGCGGTGACGCTGCTGTGAGCATCCTGCTGGAGGGCATCTCGAAGGCCTTCGGCGAGAAGGTCGTGCTCGATGGGGTTTCGCTGGAAGTGCGGGAAGGCGAGACAGTGGCGGTCATCGGCGCATCCGGTGTCGGCAAGTCGGTCCTGCTCAAAACCATCGTGGGACTCCTGCAGCCAGACTCCGGCCGCGTGACGGTGGACGGGGAGGTGGTGACGGAGCTGTCGCAGGAAGCGCTGTACGAGCTGCGGCGCCGGGTCGGATACGTATTCCAGTTCGCGGCGCTGTTCGACTCCATGACCGTGGGCGAGAACCTGACCATGGGGCTCCGGCGGATCCCGGAGATGACGCGCGCGGCGGCGGAGCAGCGGGTCGGGGAGGTGCTGCGGCTGGTGGAGCTCGAGGGCTATGAAGCCCGGATGCCGGGCCAGCTGTCGGGCGGGCAGCGGAAGCGGGTGGGGCTAGCCCGCGCCATCGCCACCCACCCCACGTACCTGCTGTACGACGAGCCCACCACCGGGCTCGACCCGGTGACCACGGCCGTCATCGATCGCCTCATCCTCAAGATGGACCAGGAGCTGGGGGTGACCAGCATCGTGGTCACCCACGACATGACCAGCGCCTATCGCGTGGCGGATCGGATCGCCATGCTCCATGGTGGACGCATTCGCGTGGTGGGCACGCCCGACCAGATCCGGCGGACGGAGGACCCGATCGTGAAGGGCTTCATAGAGGGGCGTCCCGAGCTGATGCAGGCAGCCGGGTGAGCGCGCACACCCTGCCCCACCCGGAGAGGACGGTGCACCAGTGAGCAACGAGCTGCGAGTCGGCCTGGTGGTGCTGGCGGGCATCGCCCTCATCATCGTGGGCACCCTCTGGCTCCAGGGCTGGCGCTTCGGACAGGGAGAGCAGGAGGTGACCGCCTGGTTCCGCGAGGTCGGCCAGCTCCAGCGCGGCAACGCCGTGAAGCTGCGCGGCGTGCCGATCGGCGAGGTGGCGGACATTATCCTCGACACGCGCTCCACGGGCGTCTACGTCCGCATGGAGCTGGCCGACGACGCCGTCCTCCCCGAAGACCCCGTCGTCCTCCTCGCGCCGGAGTCGCTCTTCGGCGACTGGCAGGCGGAGATCTTCCCCCGCAGCCGCTACCCGTTCTACAACTACGCCATCTCGCCCGACCCGGCCGCCCTGCCCGGCTACTCCCTCCCCGACGTCTCGAGGCTCACCGCCGTCGGCGATCGGATCGCCGAGAACCTGGCCGTCATCACCGATCGAATCGACATCGCATTCACCGACGAGACCGCCGTCGCCATCCGCGAAGCCATCACCAACGTCCAGGAGGTTACCTCCGAGCTCGCAAGCCTCGTCCAGGCCCAGGAGCAGACGGTGCAGAACCTCGCCGCCGGGCTCGACACCACCACCGTCACGTTCCAGGAAGCCGCCGAGACCGCCCGGCGGGCGTTCGTCCAGGTGGAGGCCGCCGTCGCGGAAGGGGAGCTGACCGGCATCGTGGACAACATCCAAGCCATGACCGCGCAGCTGGACACGCTCAGCCGCTCGCTGACCGCTGTCTCCAACGAGCTCGAGAGCACCGTCGTATCCGCCGACAGCTCGTTCCAATCCCTCAACACCATCATGGCCGGGCTCGAGGCGGGCGAGGGCACCCTCGGGCAGCTGCTCCAGGACACCGCCCTCTACCGCGACCTGCTCCTGACCAACACCCTCGTGCGGGACCTCCTGCTCGACTTCCAGAGAAATCCCCAGAAGTACATCAATCTCCGGGTCTTCTAGGGCAGGACCGGAAGCGGGGTCCGCGCGGCTGCGCGGCGATCCGGGGCGGGGCCGCGTGGCGGCGGGGCCGTCATGGCTCGGGCGGTGGTCGAGGGGCCCGGGCGGATGGGGGCATCCGCGATTCCAGCGACTCCGGTCCGGCGGTTGCATTGGGCGGGTCCGAGGGACGAGGTTGCGGCGCGGGAGCGCGCTTTCGCGGGGACCTTGGGAGGATGCGGGTGGCACTACTGGTACAGAAGTACGGTGGTACGTCCGTGGGCGACCCGGAGCGAATCCGTCGGGTGGCGGAGCGGGTGTGTCGGTGTCGGCGTGCGGGGCACGAGCTGGTGGTGGTGGTGTCTGCGATGGGGGACACGACGGACGAGCTGGAGGCGCTGGCGCGGCGGGTGAGCGAGCGTCCGGAGAAGCGGCATCCCCGGGAGATGGACATGCTGCTGACGGCCGGGGAGCGGATCTCGATGGCGCTTGTAGCGATGGCGATCCGAGAGGCCGGGCTCGAGGCCATCAGCTTCACGGGGTCGCAGGCGGCGATCATCACGGATGGCCGGCACACGGGTGCGCGGATCGAGGAGATCCGCGCGGAGCGGGTGCGCGAGGAACTGACGGCCGGGCGGGTGGTGATCGTGGCCGGGTTCCAGGGAGTGAGTCGTGCCCGTGAGGTGACCACGCTCGGCCGTGGCGGCTCGGACACGACGGCGGTGGCGCTGGCCGCCGCGCTGGGTGCCGAGCGCTGCGACATCTACACCGACGTGGACGGTGTCTACAGCGCCGATCCTCGGCTGGTCCCCACGGCTCGCCTTGTGCCGGCGGTGGATTATGGCGAGATGACGGAGCTCGCGGTTTCGGGTGCCCGGGTGCTGCATCCCCGGGCCGTGGAGCTGGCGGCCCGGTACTCGGTGGTGGTCCGGGTGCTCTCATCGTTCGGCGAGGATGGCGCGGCTGGCACGCTCATCGCACCGAGGGAACGAGGAATGGAAGATCCGGTACTGACGGGCGTGGCTTCGGATCGCGGGTACGCGCGGCTCACGCTGCGGGGGCTGCCCCCGGAGATGACGAGCATGACGACGGTGCTGACGCGTCTGACGGGGGTGGGGATCAGCGTGGACCTGCTGGCGCAGCTGGACACGCCCGGCGGTCGTCGCGATCTGCAGCTGACGGTGGCCCAGGACGAGCTGGACGAGGCCCGCGCGGAGTGTCAGGCGGTGCTGGACGAGCTGGGCGGGGACGATGTGGACGTGAGCGTGGGGCTCGCCCGGGTCACGCTGGTGGGCAGCGGCATGCACGGCCGCCCCGGGGTGTTCGCCCGGGCGTTCGAGACGCTGCGGAGGGAGGGCGTGGAGGTGCACGCGGTTTCGGCGTCGTCGGTGTCCATCACGCTGATGGTGGACGCGCTGGCGGAAGCCAGGGCGGTGGCGGTGCTGCACGAGGAGTTCGGACTGGGCGAGGAGACGGGATGAGGGTAGCGGTCCTGGGAGCGACGGGCGCGGTGGGTCGGACCATGCTGCGGGTCATGGAGGAGCGGCTCGCGGGCGCGGAGCTCCGTCCGCTGGCGTCGGAGCTGTCCCGGGGAAGCCGCCTGCGGTACGACGGCCGCGAGTGGGCGGTGGAGACGCCCCGGTCCGGCTCGTTCGAGGGCTGCGACGTGGCCCTGTTCTCCGCGGGCTCGGAGCTGAGCCGCGCGTGGGCGCCTCGGGCGGCGGCGGAGGGGGCGGTGGTGGTGGACAACTCCTCGGCCTGGCGGATGGACCCGGAGGTGCCGCTGGTCGTGCCGGAGGTGAATGCGGATGGTGTGGCGGAGCGGCCGCGGGGGATCGTCGCCAACCC
>JBKGZE010000011.1:0-13933 GCA_046545735.1 Gemmatimonadota bacterium
GGGGGTACGCGTGGCCCCGGCGGCGGGCCCCGCGGTGATGGGGCTGAGGTGTCCGGAGATCGTCGTCCCCGCCTGGCTGCTCGAGGCCTCGCCCGAGGAGCAGCGGCTGGTGGTCCTGCACGAGCGGGAGCACCTGCGAGCGGGCGTTCCGTGCGGCTGCCCTGGCCGGGCTCGGCGGCCTGGCCGTGCTGGCCGCCTGTGAGGCTCGCATGCCGACCTCGGCGGAGATCGAGGAGATGGACGTGGCGGCGGCGGAGGCCCGTGCGGAGGCGCTGGGTCTGGTGGCGCCGTCGGGCGACTCCGGCTGGTACGTCGACGGGGTCAGGGTGACCGCCGAGGCGGCGCGGTCGATCCCGGCCGACCAGGTCGCGTACGTGGCGATCGTCCGCGGCGAGGGCGGGCACACGGTGATCCGGCTCACGACCACCGGGGCGGAGGCGGGTGCCGGGATCGACGAGGCCGCTCCGGCACCCGGGGAGCACCCGGTCGCCGTCGGCGAGTTCGAGGGGCTCCTGGTGATCGACGGCGTGGTGGTGGAGTCGTCACGGCTGGGCGAGCTGCAGCCGTCGGAGATCGAGCGCGTGGAGGTCATCAAAGGCGGGGCCGCCGCGGCGTCCTGGGACGATCCCCGGGCGAGGCACGGCTCATTCGCGTGACGACAAAGGCGTCGGCGGGGTCGGCGGCGGGGTCGGCGACAGGCTCCCCGGCCGGCTCGCCGTAGGCAGCCGCGCGCGGCCGCCCCGGTCTTGCTGGCGCGCGACGGCGGCCCGTACGTTTCGGGGGAATCGTGTCGCATGTGCATCGAGCGAGGGGAAGGGACGCGTGGAGAGCCTGCGGGGGCAGCTGCTGATCTCCGGGGGCGGGCTGTTCGACCCGAATTTCCGCCATACCGTGGTGCTCGTCGGCCAGCATGACGAGCAGGGGGCGGTGGGCGTCGTTCTGACCCGCCCCCTGGACGTCACCGTCGAGGAAGCGGTTCCGCCTCTCGCCTCGCTGGTGGACGCCGGCGCCCCCCTCTTCCAGGGCGGTCCCGTGGAGCCGGAGCAGCCGGTGCTCCTGGCCGAGGTCGAGCACCCCGAGCTCCTGGACGTGCCCGTGTTCGGCTCCATCGGGTTCCTCACCGGCGACGTGGCGTCGGACCTCGCCGCGGGCATCCACCGGGCGCGGATCTTCGCCGGCCACGCGGGGTGGGGGCCGGGTCAGCTGGAATCGGAGATGGAGGGCGGGTCGTGGATCGTGGACCCCGCCCGGGAGGACGACGTCTTCACGGACGCGCCGGACAGTCTCTGGCGCCGGGTGCTGGAGCGGAAGGGCCCACGCTACCGCACCCTTTCCCGCATGCCGTTCGACCCGTCCACGAACTGACGGGGCCGCGGTCTCGCGGCCGCTCCGGTCTCACGGCCGCTCCAGCCTCGTGTCGTGCCAGGCGACGGGGTCCTCGACCGGCTCCATGTGGGTGAACACGGTGATGCGGGGGACGGCCTCCCGGAGCTCGGCCTCGATTCGCTCCAGGAGGTCGTGACCCTGCTGCACCGTCCACTCCCCCGGCACGAGCACGTGGACGGACATGAAGCGGCGTGCCCCGGAGCGGCGCGTACGGCAGGCGTGGAACTGGATGCCGGCCCGCTCGTGGCGCGCGAGCACCTCGCGGATGCGCTCCTGGACGTCCGGCGGGAGCGCGGTATCGAGGAGCCCGAGCATGGAGCGCCGGACCAGGGAGACACCGACGCGCGTGATGTTCGCGGCCACGAGCAGGGCGACGACGGGGTCGAGCGCGGTCCACCCCGTGAGCCCCACGAGGCCCACGCCCGCGAGCACGCCGGCCGAGGTCCAGACGTCGGTCATGAGGTGCTGGGCGTCCGCTTCCAGCGCGATGGACTGGAACTCCGACGCGGCCCGGAACAGCACGCGCGCCACGCCGAAGTTGACCGCGGAGGCGACGAAGGAGATGGCCAGCCCGATGCCCACGTTCGCGATGGGCACGGGGTCGATCAGTCGGCCGATCGCGGTGACGGCGATGACCAGGGCCGCCACCAGCACGAGCCCGCCCTCGAAGCCGCTGGAGAAGTACTCGGCCTTGGTGTGGCCGTACGCGTGCTCCTCATCGGCGGGCCGGCTGGCGACGGCCAGCGCGCGGAGCGCCACCAGCGCCGCCACCAGGTTGACCACCGACTCCAGGGCGTCGGACAGCAGCCCGACCGAATCGGTCAGGACGTACGCCCCACCCTTGAGAGCGATGGTCGCGATGGCCGCCAGGACGGAAAGCCAGGCGTACCGCGTCAGCTTCTGAATCGCTCCGCTCCTCATTGCCGGAAGGCAGCCTCGCGCGCACACCGGCTGTCGGCGGCCTCCACTCCGGCCCTCCGCGCCCCGGCGCCGGCCCGGCGGGTCAGCTCGCCGGCTCGATCGGCACGCGCACCCGGGTGTCCTGCCACTCCATCGCCAGGCCACCCGCGGCCGGCCGGATCGTGAACTGCTCGATGGTCGACTCCGTTTCCTCGGCCACGACCTGGGCCCGGTCCACCTCCTGCCCCCGCACCTCGTCCGTGTACCCCGACTCGACGCCCCACTGCGAGGTGGACCGGTTCACGATCAGCGTCCACTCCGCCCGCTCCCGGGGGATCGTGTAGAGCGAGTACGAGCCCGGGTCCACCTCGATGCCCGCGATGCGGGCGGGGACGTTCAGGTGGATGGTGGTCGGCTCGTTGGCGCCGGTGCGCCAGAGCGTATCGTAGGGCACCGCCTCCCCACCGATCATGGTCCGGCCCCGCAGCGACGGCCGGCCGTAGCAGACCTTCGCCTGCCCGTCGCCCACGTCGATGGTGGTCGAGTCGTACGGGCTCGATCGGCCCTCGAGCGGCATGGCATCGGACGGCTGACAGGCGAGCGCCTCCTGCTCGCCCGCCGCCCCGGGATCACCGGCCTCCTGACCACCCTCCGCACAGGCGCCCACCGCGATGGCGAGCAGCAGCGTCCACAATCCCGAGCGAATCATTGCTCCTCCTGGCGTGTCCATGAGATCCACCGTACTCCGCACCCGATCTGTCGTCTGGGAAGTGAAACCGCCGCGAGCGGCCGGTCAAGGCGCCGCGACTCCACGGCCGCCCGATGACCCCGACCCTCTTGCCCTGTTTCCCGATCTCCGGTATCATCGTCGCTCACTGTCGGGTTGAACCCTGGACCGAGAAGCGGATCTGATGCACGCGACCGTCATGACCTGCCGCAACTGGTGGTGGCCACCGGGCCGGTCGCACGGGTCCGTGCCGCTCTAGCGCGTCCACGGGAACCAAACCCTGCCGCCGGCTTCTGATTGATTCGGAAGCCGGCGGCTTTTTTTGTGCACCTTCGAAGGAGGCAAGATCATGGCGACGATCCAAGGGACCCGCTCCGAGGACAGAACCGGAGAGACCGGCTCATTCACCCAGGCGGGGGAGGACGGCATGTTCGGACCGTACGGCGGCCGCTTCGTCCCGCCGCCGCTGGAGGGCCCGCTGCAGGAGCTCGAGGACGCCTTCCTCGCGCTGCGCAGCGACCCCGAGTTCGTGGCCGAGTTCGAGCGCGAGCTGAGCACGTACTCCGGGCGGCCGACCCCGCTGTACCACGCCGAGCGGCTCAGCCGCCACATCGGCTGCACCGTGCTGCTCAAGCGGGAGGACCTGAACCACCTGGGCGCGCACAAGTTGAACAACTGCCTCGGGCAGGCGCTGCTGGCCCGCCGCATGGGGAAGCGTCGGATCATCGCGGAGACCGGGGCCGGGCAGCACGGCACGGCCACCGCGGCGGTGGCGGCGCGCCTCGGCCTCGAGTGCACCATCTACATGGGCGCCGAGGACATGCGCAGGCAGCGGCCGAACGTGCAGCGGATACGGCTGCTGGGGGCCGAGGTGGTCCCGGCCGAGAGCGGGGACAAGACGCTGTCGAACGCCGTGGACGAGGCCATCGGAGCCTGGGTAGAGGACAGCGAGGACGCCTTCTACCTCCTCGGCTCGGCCGTGGGACCGCACCCGTACCCGCTCATGGTCCGGACCTTCCAGTCGGTGATCGGCCGGGAAGCGCGCGACCAGGTGCTGACCCAGTACGGGCGCCTGCCCGACCTCCTGGTGGCCTGCGCCGGCGGCGGCAGCAACGCCATCGGGCTCTTCCACCCCTTCCTGGACGACCAGGACGTCGAGATCGTGGGCGTCGAGGCCGCCGGCAGCGGCACGAACACGCGACGCCACGCGGCCACGCTCACCCTCGGCAGCCCCGGCGTGATCCACGGGATGCGGACGTACCGGCTGGAGCCGGACCAGGTGGCCGCGGGAGGCAATCACTGCATCGCGGCCGGCCTCGACTACCCGGGGATCGGCCCCGAGCACGCGTTCCTGAAGGACGCCGGCCGGGTACGGTACGCCACCGCCACCGACCAGGACGTGCTCGCCGCCTTCGACCGGCTCTCCCGCCTCGAGGGGATCATCCCCGCCTTCGAGAGCAGCCACGCCCTCGCCTACCTGGAGCGGATCCGGGACGACGTGGACCCCGACACGCTCGTGATCGTCAACCTCTCCGGCCGAGGCGACAAGGACCTGGACGAGTACTTCGACCGCCGCGGGCAGGTCGGCTGAAAGGGTCGGACGGTGGGCCGACGCGCGGCACTTCGGGCGCCGGCGAGCGCAGTGAGGGCCGGCGGCCGGCTCAGTATGACAGTCCCAGCTGCAGGTAGAGCCGGCTCTCCTCCCCGTAGGCGTACGCGGCGCTCAGCGACTGCCCGAAGGCGTCGAGCCAGAGGCCGCCGCCGACGCCGGTGTGCCAGCCCCCGGGGCTGTCGCCGTCGACCCATACGCGGCCGGCGTCGGCGAGCCCGAAGACGCCCAGGTTCCAGCGGATGAGCAGCTCGACGGTGGTGACGGGGACGCGAAGCTCGGTGGAGCCGAACGCCGCGGTGTCGCCGCGGTAGCGCTGCCAGCGGTAGCCGCGGAGGGTGGTGCGTCCGCCGACCCAGGCGGTGTGCTGAAGCGGAGCCTGGTCGGTCACCGCGCTCCCGCCGGCGCGGAAGGCGAGGTGCGCGTCGCCGAGGCCGAGGGGCAGGTAGGCGGCGAGGGCGGCGGTCGCCTGGGCGAACTTTCGGTCGAGGTCGGCACCGGCCGGATAGCCGGCGGCGGACGCCCGCACGCGCCAGCCGCGTCGGGGAGCCGCGTCGCTGTCGGTCCGGTCCAGCTCGAGGCCGGCGTGGATGCCGACGCGGGTGAGCTCGCGGTCCCCGGGTTCGACGGTCTGGGCGTACGGCGAGCCGGTCCGGGGCCGGGGCTCGGTGCGGAGGATCTGCGGCCCGAGGTCCAGCCGACCCACGAGGGGCCGCAGGGAAGCCGCCTCGTCCCGCTCGCCGGCGCCGACCAGGGTGGCGCTGGTTTCGCGCTCCCGCCAGCCCAGGTGCAAGGCGACGGCGGGTCGCACCGTCCAGAGACCCTGCGGCACCAGCGCGGCGTCCCCCACGTCCGGCGCGGCGTTGCCGAGCCCGGAGAACCGGAACGAGTGGAAGGGAATGGCCCGGGCTTCGAGCGTGAACGCCAGGGGTGAATTCTCGAGCCGGTAGTCGAAGCCGAGCCGCGCGCCCACACTGCCGTCGCCGAGGGCGTAGAGGAGCCGGGCGTCCAGCTTCCAGTGGTAGGGCAGGCGACGGAACCCGTAGTCGATCCACGTGGGCCCGCCCCCCACGACCACGCCCGCCACATCGCCGTAGTCGACGGCGGGGGCCCACCTCAGGTCACCGCCCCAGTCGGGCGCCCAGTCGCCCGCCGTACGCAGGCCTTCCGTCGGCTCCGGGGCGATCCATTCCGTCCTGCTCACCCGCGCGCCGGGGCCTGGCACCAGTCGGTTGTCGCCCTCCGCGTCGTAGAGGTGGGTCGCACCGCCGGCCTCGTCGCGGATCACGTCGTCGCCCGCCCCGCCGACCACGCGCACCACGATGTCCCGCGTCCGCTCGCCAACCACCCGGACCCGGTCGTCCCCGCCCATGAGGTGGAGCCGCACCTCGTCCGTCTCCGACGGCAGGAAGACGCGGTCGAGGAACGCTTCCCCGGCCCGCTCGTGGTCCTCGGGCCAGGTGATCGTGACCCGTACCCGTCCGTCCGGGAGCCGGCGCACGGTCGCCCGGTCCGGCTCGTCCGTCCCCCACACCTCCGCCTCGGCGGCGAGCAGGTCGTAGAAATCCTCGGCGATGGCGCCCAGCGCCTCGCGCCGCGGGGGCAGCGCGGACCGGATCCGGTCCGCCGCGCCCGTCTCCCGCCAGCGGGCGGGCATTTCCGCCACCACCGCCTCGATGACCGAGTCCGTCACGGCGCGCCGGACCTCGGTCGCCACCGCCTCGAAGTCCTCGCGCGTGAGTCGCTGCAGCAGCCGGCGGTCGAGCAGGAAGGAGCTGTACGTCAGCGCCTCGATGGGAGGATACTCCGGACCGAACGGGACGAGCTTCGGATAGGCCCGGCGCAGCAGGGCGGTCACCCACCCTTCGGCGTTCACGAACGCCCAGTCCCGGTCGATGGGCAGGGGCCGCCAGCGGTAGTCGCCCGGCTCACCGAACCGCGCCCAGCGCATGTTGTCTCGCGTCCGGTCCGGGTCGTTGATCAGGAAGTCCACCAGCCGGGCGGCCAGGAACTCGCGCTCGTCCAGCCGGTGCGCCTTGCTCTCGTTCAGGTCGTTGTAGAACTCCTCGGTGCCCTTGATCTTCGGCGAGCCCGCGTACCCGGGCTCGTCACCCGGCGCCTCGTTGGGCTTGATCTCGACCGTGCCCAGCATCCCCGCGAACGTGTCCTGATACACGCCCAGCCGAGGATCGTCCGGCATGATCCGCAGGATCGGCTCCACGTGCAGGAGCCCCACCGCTTCCAGGAATGGCGGTACCAGCAGCGGCGCCGCTGGGAAGAACGACGCGATGTTGTCCCTCACGACCCACCCCGCCAGCGTCCCCCGCACGGGCGCGGGCATCGCCTGCTCCGGGAACTTGTCCACCGACCGGAAGATGTACTCCCTCCAGCCGTCGTCGTCCTGGAGGTGGAGCGTGATGCTCTGGTTGCCGCCGCCGCGCTTCGTCCACTCCACTCCGCCGGCGTAGCGGTCCAGCCCGAAGACCTGCACGTCCACCGGCGCCAGCCACACCGATCGCCAGCCATCCCCGAGCAGCGTCCGATGCAGGCCGCCCGCCTCGTAGTCGGGCGCCGGCAATACCGTCACCGTGTCGCCCACCGCCGACACCGGCGGCGGGTCGGGACGCACCTGCCCGCGCGCCGGCACGGCCAGTACCGCGAGCACGAGGGTCGCGACGGTTCCAGCGGCGACAGCCACCCGGCGGCAACGGTCGAGTTGAACGGCCTGCATGCGGCTCCCTGGACGGGTGAATTCGCCGTGCAGGGGCGCACAAAGGGTGCCGGCTCCCGCGCCCGGTGCCGGCTCCCGCGCCCGGTGCCCCCGGCTACGCCCCGCTGTCCGGGTCTCCCAGGATCTGCTTCACCTCCGTCACGCTCAGCAGGCGCCCGACCGACATGACCTGCCCGTCCACGGCCAGCCCCGGCGTCCGCATCACGCCCATGCGGGCGAGATCCGCGATGGCGTCCACCTTCTCAATCTCCGCGTCCAGCCCCATCTCCGCGACAGCCTGCTCCGCGTTGCTGTGGAGCGCCCGGCACTTCGCGCAGCCCGTGCCCAGGATCTGTATCTTCATCCGTCCCTCGATCGGTCTCCGTCGTGGTTGTCTCTGCGCAACCGCGTCACGCGATCGCGCCGTAGGTCATCCCCACCCGCCACCCGCCACCCGCCACCCGCATCAGAACCTCAGCAGCCCCTCCACCGCCTCCCGGATGCGCTCGACGGTCGGGACCACCCCGTCCATGAGGGTGGTATTGTACGGCACCGGCACGGGGGGCGCGGTTACGCGCTCGACGGGTGCGTCCAGGTCGAGGATGGTTTCCGCCGCGACGGTGGCGGCGATCTCGCCGCCGAAGCCGCCGCGCCCGATGTCTTCGTGAACGACGAGGCAGCGGGAGGTCCTGCGCACCGAGTCGAGGACGGCCTCGCGGTCCCACGGCACGACGGTCCTCAGGTCGATGATCTCGACTCCGGCGTCGACCTCCTCGGCGGCGCGCAGGCATCGCTCGACCATGGCGCCCCATGTGACGACGGTGAGGTCGTCGCCCTCGGTGATGGTGGCCGCGCGGCCGAAGGGGAGGACGTAGTCGTCGCCCGGGTAGGGCCGTCGGGCCCAGGGCGCGTCGAGGACGGCCCGGTGCTCGAAGAAGATCACGGGGTCGTTGCCCCGAAGGGCGGAGCGCAGCAGCCCCACGGCGTCCTCGGCGTTGGACGGGAAGGCCACCTTCCAGCCCACGGCGTGGGCGAAGACCACCTCACTCGTCACGCTGTGCCACGGGTCACCGATCTTGCGGTACCCTCCGGGGATGCGGACGACGACGGGGGCGGCGAAGCGGTTCGCGGTCCGCCAGCGGATGGTGCCGCAGTTGTTGAGCTGCTCGGTGGCCGGGTCGGCGTACTTGCGGAACTGGATCTCGGGGACGGGCACGAGCCCGGCGATGGCCATGCCCACGGCCCGGCCGATGATCCCCTCCTCGGACAGGCTGGTGTCGAAGACGCGGCGGTCTCCGTACCTGGTCTGCAGGCCGAGGGTGGCCGCGTGGACGCCTCCCTTGCGCCCCACGTCCTCGCCAAAGACCACGCACCGCGGGTTCAGCTCCAGCTCGGCGTCGAGCGTGCGCCGGACGGCCTCCACCATGTTCACCCGGCGGGCCCCGGCGGGATCGGGGGTGTCGGACCCGCGGGGCAGCTCGATCCCCTCGGCCGCGAGACCGCCCACCTGCTGCGGCTCGTCCGGCTCCGACCAGGCGAACCGCTCCGCCGACTCCGGGGCCGGCTCGGGCTGTGCGGCGGCGGCTTCCCGGGCCTCGTGGACGGCGCGGTCCACCTCTTCCTCCAGCGCCTCCCACTCCTCCTCGGACATGAGCGCCGGCACCAGGTAGTCGCGGATCGCCGGGAGAGGGTCGCGGCGCCACTCCGCCTCCTTCTCCTCCTCCGACTTGTAGGTCTGGCTGTCCACGCTGGAGTGCCCGGCGAGGCGGGGCACGGTGAGGCGGAGGAGACCCGGGCCGGTCCCTGCCCGGACGTGCTCGACGGCCCGGTGGACCAGCGCCGCCGCTTCGCCCGGCTCCGTACCGGACCCGCTCCAGGTGGTGAGCCCCCGGAACGAGGCCAGGTTCTTCGTTATGTCGCCGCCGGGGGTCTGGAGCGTGCGCTCCACGGAGATGGCGTAGCCGTTGTCCTCGACCAGGAACAGGAGGGGCAGCTCGAGGGTGGTCGCCATGGTGAGCGCGGACCAGAACCCGTTGCTGGCCACGGCGCCGTCGCCGCCGAAGACGACGGCGATGCTGCCCTCGAGCGACTCCTCCCCCAGCTCCCGCGCGCGGTACCGGATGGCCTGCGCCCACCCGGCGGCCGGGGTGAACTGCGCGCCCACGTCGCCGGCCATGGGCAGAACGAGCGCTCGTTTTCGCCGCGGCAGGTTGAACGTGACCCCCACGTCGCGGCCCCCGCTCACGCCCCCCGTTCGGGCCATCCCCGAGGCGAAGGCCTCCTCCACGGTGAGGCCGGAGCCCAGCATGAACGGGCGAGAGCGGTAGTAGACGCTGGCGGCATCGAACGGGCGGTCCAGCAGCTGACTGACCAGCAGCTGGCCGAGCTCGTGGCCGCGGGCGGAGAACTGGTACGTGACCAGCCCCTCGGGCGTGAGCGTCTCCTCCTCCAGGTCGTCCATGGCCCGGGAGGTCAGCGCCAGGCGGGCCAGCTCGTGCCAGTCGAAGGCGGCGTGGGCGTCGGCGGCTCGGGTGTCGGACTCGGCAGGGCGCGGCATGGGCTTCGGGTGCGTCGTTGCGATAGGGCGTTCTAGGGAGCGTCGCTCGGCCTGGGGGGTGGCAAGGAGCAAGCCAGCACCGCCCCTCGCCCGCCTCGAATCCCGCGCCCGCGCCCTGCGCGCCGCGTCCTCTCCCTGACGCGCTACGCCCTCGCCCTCGCCCTATGCCCGCTCGATCTCGCTCCGCAGCCGCTCGAGCGACGACTCCACCGCCGCCAGCTCGCCCCGGGCGTCCTCCAGCGACATCCGCTGGCTCTCCACGAACCGGCGGTACGGGGCCATGGTCTCCTCGACCTTCTCGGCGGCCCGGGCGATCTCCTTGTGGGCCTGCCGCTCGAGCGCGCCCGCGAGCTGCTCGCGGAGCGCCTGGATCCGCTCGCTGAACCGCTGCTTCGCCTGCCGTCGCTTGCGAGGGATCAGGTAGAACCCTCCCACGGCCAGCGTGACGGCGAGGATGGTACCGGTGACGTCGGCGGCGGCGCCCGAGATCAGGGTGGCGACCAGCGCGCCGAGGCCGACCGCCCCGACCTCGGTCAGCGCGGTGGCGGTGAACGTCCCCTGGACCTCGTTGGCGATTTTCCGGGCCTCTTCCTCCCGGTTGTACTCGCCCACGACCCGGCCGGCCACGCGGCCGATGGAGTCGAGGAGCGCCTGCCGGCTGTGCTGGAAGCCGGTGCGGCGGGGCTCGCCCTCCGGGGCGCCGGCACCCGCGCCTTCCGCGGTCTGACGCCGGTCGATGTATCGCTCCACCTCGCGCCAGACGTCGACGTTCCGCTCCACCATCCAGTCGACGACCCGGGTCGCCTCCTCCTCCACCCGTTCCGGCGTGTCGCCGATGACCCGGCTCTCGAAGTCGCGGCGGAGGGCCTCGCTGTCGAGGAGCGCCTTGATCCGGCCGATCCGGACCGTCTCCTCGAAGAACGCGGCCCCGCGCCTCTCCATCTCGAGCAGGAGCGTGTCGATCTTCGCCAGCCGGCCGTCCAGGTCGCCCAGCATGTCCTGGTGGTAGCCGACGAGCTGACGGTCGATATCCGCGATGGCCTCGATGTCCGCCGCCAGCGTCTTGAGCCGGTCGAAGGCGAGCCCCTTGTACCGGCCGGCCAGTCGGAGCCCCACGTTCAGCGGGTTGAGGAGCTTGAGCCGGACCCGCTCCTCCTGGTCCAGCGTCTCCAGGAGGTAGCTCTGGATGTCGTCGATCCCGCTGGCCGCCCAGAGAGCGGGGTCGTCTTCCTCCAGCGCCCGGAGCGCTCGCCGGGCCGACACCGCGAACACCTCCGGCTCGTGGCCCAGCAGCTCGGCCACGTTCCGCCGGACGAAGTCGCGGACCTCCGTCCGCTCCGGCTCGGTGTCGAGGATGTCGATCTTGTTGATCACCACCACCACCTTCTTCCCCCACTCCCGGATGTGCTCCAGGAAGACGCGCTCGGTCTCGGTGAACGGGCGGTCGGCGGAGGTGACGAAGAGGACCAGGTCGGAGCGGGGGACGAAGTCGCGGGTCAGCTCCTCGTGGCGACGGATCACGGCGTTGGTGCCCGGCGTGTCCACCACGTTCAGCTCGCGGAGCAGCTCCGCCGGGTGGGTCCGGTGCACCACGAACGGCTCCACCGCCTTCTCGTCGGCTTCCGTCGCCCACAGCAGGAGCGTGATCTGGTCCGTGGTGGGCGTCACCCCCTCCGGCAGCACCCGCTCCCCGATCAGCGCGTTGATGAAGCTCGACTTGCCGCTGTTGAACTCGCCGGCCACCACCAGCAGGAAGAGCTGGTCGAGCTGGGCCCGGGTCCGATCCAGGTGCCGCAGGTCGTCGCCGGCCGCGTCCTCGAACGGGCGCAGCGCCCCATCGAGCCGCTCCAGCAGCTCCTGCTCCCGGTCCCGCAGCTCCTGCTCCCGCCGCGACAGGATCCCGCCTCGCCCGCGAAGCTTCCCCAGTACCACCGCCCCTCCTGGTTTTGGTTCAGTCGACCCCGGCCGTGTCGGCCCGGCTCCCCGGGACGGTGCACCCGGCGCATGGTCCGCGTCAATATCATCCACGCGGACCTCGTTCCGATCGCCACGCTCCCCGCCCGATCGGCCACTACCCCCGATGGCCCCACGCGCCGCTCCCACCCCGCGATCCTGTACGTCGCGATTGCCGCCAAGAGCGCGGGGACGGTATCTTCCCGCCGTCGCTTCCCGCGCAGAGAGGATGCTGGTGAAGGATCCGCGATCCACGCCGCCCGCGGACACGGCGGCCGAGGTGTTTCCCCGTTCCGGGGAGCTGGGGCCCCGTTGCCGGGGCCTGGACTGGGCGCGCACGCCGCTCGGTCCGGTGGAAAACTGGTCGCAGAGTCTCAGAACGGCCGCGGGAATGGTCATCGCGTCGCCATCGCCCATGGTCCTGCTCTGGGGCCCGGCGCTCGTCCAGATCTACAACGACGCCTGCCGCGACGTGCTGGGCGGGAAGCATCCGGCGGGGCTGGGGCAGCCCACCCACGAGAGCTGGCCGGAGGCCCGTGCCCTAACGGAGGCGGTACACGAGCGGGTGCTGAATGGAGGGGAGTCGTTGTCGTTCGAGGACCAGCCCCTCCGGGTGAACCGGAGCGGCGCGCTCGAGGAGGCCTTCTTCACCCTCGGCTACAGCCCGGTCCGCGACGACGACGGCAGTATCGGCGGGGTGCTGGTGACGATCGTGGAGACGACGGAAAAGGTGCTGTGCCGGGAGGCGGAGCGGGAGCGGGCGGAGGCGGCGGCGGCGCTGAACGAGAGCGAGGCCCGCTACCGGGCGCTGGCGGAGCTGAGCCCGGACGCCATGGTGGTGGACCTGGACGGCCGGTGGGTCTACGCGAACCCCGCGGCGGCCCGGCTCCTGGCCGCGGAAACCCCCGAGGCGCTGATCGGGCGATCGCCGTTCGACATCATCGCTCCGGACTACCACGAGCGGGTGCGGGCGCGGATCCGGCGCGTCGTCGAGGAGGGTCGCCGCACGCCGCCCATCGAGTACACCTGGAGGCGCCTGGACGGAACGACGGTTCGCGTGGAGGGTGCCACGGCCCCGACCGTCTGGAACGGTCGCCCGGCCGTCCAGGTCGTGGCCCGGGACCTGGGCGCGCGGATCCGGAGAGAGGAGGCGCTGCGGGAGAGTGAGGGCCGGCTCCGATCGGTGCTCGAGAGCTCGCGCGACGTGGCCTACCGCCGCGACCTTCGCACCGACGCGTACGACTATCTCAGCCCGGCGGTCGGGGGCGTCCTGGGGATCGAGGCGGATCAGCTCGAGGCCATGACGGTGGAGGCGCTGATGGAGCGCATCCATCCTGACGATCGCGAGCCGGTGACGGCGGCCATCGAGACGGGGATGCGGGCCCGACAGGGCACCGCCGAGTACCGCTTCCGGGGCAACGACGGCCGCTTCCGCTGGGTCGCCGACCATTTCACCGTCCAGGTCGACGACCGCGGCGCGCCCATATCCCGTACGGGGATCGTTCGCGACGTGACCGAGCGTGTGGTGCGGGAGCAGGCGCTCCGTCAGGCGCGCGACCAGGCCCGGGAAGCCAACCGCGCCAAGAGCCAGTTCCTCTCGACCATGAGCCACGAGTTGCGCACACCGCTCAACGCGGTGATCGGGCTGGCCGACCTCCTGGAGGCGGAGGTGCTCGGCTCGCTCAACGGGAAGCAGAAGGACAGCCTCGGCCGCATCCGCAGTAGCGCCTGGCACCTGGTCGGCATCATCGAGGAGATCCTCACCTTCAGTCGCTCGGAGGCCGGGAAGGAGAAGGTCACCCTCGCGGAGGTGGACCTGGCCCGGGTCGCTCGCGACGTCCGGGCCATGCTCGATTCCGACGGCCACGCGGGGACCATCGAGTTCCGGCTGCATGGCACCGACCAGCCGGTCCTCGCCACCACCGACGCCCGCAAGGTCAAACAGATTCTCACGAACCTGGTCGGCAACGCCATCAAGTTCTCCCGTGACGGCGCCGTGGACCTGGAGCTCACGACCAACGGCCGCTGGATCGACCTCACCGTCCGGGACACGGGCCCCGGCATCCCGCTCGAGCGGGTGGAGGAGATCTT
>JBKGZE010000012.1:0-13761 GCA_046545735.1 Gemmatimonadota bacterium
GTCCAGAGGCGACGGGATCCACACGCCCACCGGCCGCCGTCCTTCCTCCCCTCGGTCCGTCGAAACCAGGATCGTCCCGTCCGTGCCGTAGACCCGCGCCCCCGTGATCGACTCGAGCTCCACCAGCTCCCGCAACGCCGCCCGGGCCCGGCCGGTCTCCCCCGCCGTCAGCGCCCTCTGGAGCGACGAACGCACCGACGCCGCCGCCAGCAGCGCCTGCTGCTCCGCCGCCGCCTCGGATTCCTGCTGCCAGTATCGGAACGTGAGAACGGATGCGACACCAAATACCATCACGGCGGTGCCCACCGCCGTGATGATCAGCTTGACCCGCAGCGGCTGCTGCCTCAACCGCCGGACCCAGCGCATGTCGCGACCCCCTTCGGTTCCCTGCACCCACTGTTCCTTCGGCCATGCCAAAGAAAGGGCTTTGGGTACACGGACAATAGAGGGCAACTCCCAAGGAGTCACGAGGGGAAATTCCCGACAAGACAGGCCTGAACACGACGCGGGGCGACCCCCTCTCCCTTTGAGGGGGGCCGCCCACCCATCGCTTCTGGCCGTGGCGCCGGTGTCAGACGCCCACGATCAACAGCAGCGCCGCCATCGCCGTGGCGTGCGCCACGAGTGCCGTCCCGAACCCGCGACGCCAGTAGAGGGCGCCGAACACCAGGGCCGGCACCACGACCGTGACGGTCGTGAACCCGACGGCCGCCGCTGTGGTGGGGAACCCGATCGCCAGCACGCCGGGAAGGTAGATCAGGACCTGCACGCCCGCCGCGGCGAGAACCGCCAGCGCCGCCGCGTGGCGCTCCTTCATGTCGAACTCCCGCAGGAGCACCCAGGCCACGGCCGTGACCAGGAAGAGCCGGAGCAGGACCTCGTCCACCAGCGCCGTGCTCAGTGCGCCCACCAGGTCGGGAGCACCCACACCGTATGCCGCCTGGTAGAACGGAAGCGCCATCAGCGCCACCGCGACCCCCACCACCACGGCCACCACGATGCTCACCAGCGCCCGGCCTCGCCCGCCGAACGCCACCCGCGGACGGGGCGTCGGCAGGCGCTCCAGCAGCGCCAGCGCGACCGTCACCAGCGGCCCGGCCAGCCAGAGCGTCACGCCCAGCGCCAGCAGCACCGCCCCGACCGGCGTAACCCGCAGCTCCAGCCCCCACAGCTGCGGCTGCTCCGCCAGGAACACCGCCAGCAAGCCACCGAACAGCGCCGCCACGAGCAGCGTCGCCGCCCGCGCATGCGACCAGCCGCGGTACGCCGAGCGCAGGCAGCTCCAACCCTGCCTTCCGGCCACGAGCAGCAGCCCCAGCCCCACCAGCCAGGCGACCCCGCACCCGATCAGCGGCGCCAGCGCACCCCCGTACAACGCCACCGACGTCATCCCGATCCACCCCGTCAGCAGCCACGCCAGCAGAAGCCCCGGAACCGCGTACGCGGCCCCGAACGCGATCGACCCCGCCGCCTCACTCCGACTCATCCCCTCCGGCCGTCCCATCCAGCCCAGCACCGCCCCATGACCGAAGCCCAGCACCGCTCCGACCACGAACAGACCCGTGCACGTCAGGAATAGTCCGTGCCCGCTCAGCTGCCCCGTCAGCGTCATCGCCGCCACCAGGAACCCGCCCACCAGCAGGCCGCCCGCAACCGCCCAGCTCACCGCCACCTTCCCCGGCCGGCCAAGCCCCCGGGTCAGCGTTCGCCCATCCACGACCTCGTATGCCATCGTATCCTCGTCAGTCGTCCAGGTCCTGCCCGCCTCGGCGCGGGCCTGCGTTCCACCCCCTTCCATTTACAAGGACGGGGCCAAACCCGGCAGTGACACAGTAAGTCATTGCAAATAAAGCAGTTACGGCATCAGAGGCGGCGGGATCGCCCGGCCCGGACTGCCCCGGACGCGCGGAATCGCGCACGTCGGACGCGCGAAATCGCGCGGATCCCACGGGTCCCGCCGCGTTACGGGCGGTCGAGGCCGGGCAAGGTGCTGGTGTCGGATACTTCGGGCCGGAGCTGGTGGACGATGTAGAAGGCGGCCGCATCGATCTGCCGGGGGGTCAGTCTGCCGACGCCCCAGACGGGCATTCCGGCGGGGTGTCCAGTGAAGACCCGCCGTCGGATGGCTTCGACATCGTCGCCGGCCTGCCAGTCCGTCCTCACGAGCGAGGGCACATCGAGGCCGTTGGTCCTGGCGTACTCGGTATTGCCCTGGCCGAGGGTCCCGTGGCAGCGTCGGCATTCGTCGGCGTAGACCAGGTTCCCGGCCTCGATGCGGACGGAGTCGGAAGCCCAGGTGATCGTGTCGAAGAGTGCGGGCGAGAATGCGGTTTCCGCCTCGGCCACGCGTTCGGCGGGGTCGGGCGGTTGGTACTCGTGCTCCTCGCAGGCGCCGAGGGCGATCAGTGTGAGGGCGAGAACGGGGAGGGGGAAGCGGTGCCTCATGGGCTCGGGGGTGCCTCCGGGCGGATCAGGGAGGCGTTCGGCGCGAGCGCCTGGGCCCGGTCCATTGCGGAATCGGCCGCGGCGGGGTTGCCGAGTGCGAGCTGGGCCATGTAGATGCCGAACCACGCGGCGGCCACGTCACCGGCTTCGTTGGCCTCGCGGTAGTAGCGGAGCGCATCGTCGTAGTCGCCCTCCCTGTATGCGGCGTTGCCGCTGTCGAGCGCGGCCACCACCGCCGGCTCGAGGTCTTCCCTGCTCTCCAGGACGTCTTCCCGGCTGATGCTGCCGGTCTGCTGGTCATCGGGTGGCTGACAACCGGTCGCCGTGAGGGCGAAAGCAGCCGCGAGGACGGCGGATGTGGGTCTGAGCGTCATGGTTCCGAGAGTTCGAGGTTCCACCCGGGCTGCACCGCGGCGGACCGGGGCCGGGGCAGCGTGTGGCAGTTTTCGCAGTTCTGTCCGGGCTGGTGGTCCGTGAGGTCCTGGTGGCAGACCAGACAGAAGTCGCGGGTCCGCGGCACGCCCTGAACGCCCTGCGGCATCGCCTCGTGGCACCCGGAGCCGGCACAGCCCAGGTGGACCTGGAGGTCGTGGGCTCCCGCGGCGGGCCGGTCGTGGCAGGCCATGCAGTCGTTGGTCGGCTGGTGATGCTCGTCGTGACAGCTGGCGCAGCTCACGTTGCTGGCGGAGAGGGCCAGCCCCTCGGTGTGGCACCGCTCGCAATCGAGCTGCGCGTGCACCTGGTGATCGAACGGGAGGCCCCGTCGAGGTCGGTCGAGGGATCCGACCCGGATGTTCATGATACGCTGGACCTCGACCGACAGGCGACGCACGTCGGTGCGGTCGTGGCAGGCCAGGCAGTTGTCGGCCTCCGGCGCCGTATGGTGACAGGATCGGCAATCGTTCAGACTCGTGACCGTGAGCCCGCCGTGCGTCCGCTCCATACTGTGGCAGGCGGTGCACTCGACGCCGCGGTGCTGGGCGTGCCAGAACAGGATCGTGTCCTGCGGCGCCGCTCCCTGCGCCGCCGGCGGATCCGCCGGCGCGTCCGTCGGCTCGGCGTGGGCGGCCAGCGCCAGGCGCACGAGCGCCGGATCCACCGGTCCCGCGGACGCCAGCCGGACGGGTCGCTCGGCGGAGCTGATCAACGTCGGCTGATCCTGATAGACGTCGCTGTGGCACTCGAGGCAGTCCTGGCCTTCCTCGTGGATGCGGAAGCCGTGCGCCTCGTGGCACTGGGTGCAGTCGGCGAGCTCGCCCGTGGCGAGGCCGCGGTGGAAGGGGGTCAGGGTGTCCGGCGACTCATGGCACCCGCTCGACGCGCAGGTCTGGACCGCCTGGGCCGGCGTGGTCTGATCGTGCGGGTTGTGGCACACGCCGCATTCGGCGCCGTGCGGCTCGTCGACCGGAATGTCCGGGAGCAGGGTCCGCATCTGGTGACAGCTCAGGCACTCCTCGGCCTGCGGCCGGAGCGAGGTGGCCACGCTCTGGACGGGCACCGCTTCCTCCAGCGGCCGCGCGAAGTCGTGGCAGGTGACGCAGTGGATGGTCAGGTCCGCCATCTCCCCGAGCTCGATCGTGGTGTTCTCGTGACACCCGCCCTGTCCGCAGGTCTGGTCCGTGGGCGTGAACTGGTGCACGCCGCTGGAGTGGCATTCCACGCAGTTCAGTCCCTCCAGCACGGGGTCATCGGACTCCAGGTGGATCCGGTGACCGGCCGTATTGGCCACCAGCCGCCACTCCTCGGGATTGCCCTCGATGTGACACTCCGCGCACACCTCGTTCGGGACGTGCGCGTGGGCCCGGATGGAATCGGGGTTGACCACGATCTGCGACAGCCCCATCTGACCCCGCTGCACGATGCTCGGCCGATGACAGGCCTTGCACCCCAGTCCGCGATGCGCGCTCTCCGCGAACTGCTCGTAGGGGTCCTGCATCAGGTGACACTCGAGGCAGAACTCGTTGTCGTGCTGGACGTAATCGTACGCCTGATACATCAGGACCGATCCGACACCCAGCGCGGCCAGGACGACCACCCCCACCACCACCTTCAACGCCGTGGGGAGGGAGAGCAGTCGATCCGCAATGTTCGATAGCAGCGATCCGAATTTCATGGGCCCGAAGCTAGGGGGCATCCGCCGGGCTTGCCAAGTGGGGGGCGTCCCGTCCCTCCCACCCGGACACCATGAATCGGTCCTTCCCGGCCGCCTTCGCACCGTACATGGCTTCATCGGCTCGCCGGATCAGCGCCCGGGCGGCCTCCGGGTCCCGCAGGTCCATCCCCGTCGTGTCGGCCACGCCGATCGAAGCCGTCACCACTCCATGCAAGCGCAGCGCCGGGAGGTCATCGCCGCGGGCGTGCTCGAGGAAGACGGCCCCGGCGATGGCGCGTCGGATGCCCTCCGCGATCTCGATGGCCTCCACGGCCGTCATGGCCGGGAAGATCAGGGTGAACTCGTCGCCTCCGTACCGGGCCGGGATAACGTCCTGCTCGCTGGTGGCACGACGCAGCAGGAACCCGACCTCCCGCAGGACCTGGCTGCCGACCAGGTGGCCGTGTCTGTCATTGATCTGTTTGAAGTGGTCGAGATCCACGAACAGGAGGGTGCAGGCGTGCCCCTCCTCGGCCGCCCGGGCGAGCTCCTCGCGAAGCCGGACATGGAGGTATCGATCGTTGAAGAGGCCGGTCAGGTCGTCGATCCGGGCCAGTTGCTGGGCGTGCCGGGCGTCCAGCGCGTTCTGGATACTGGACGCGGTGTAGCTCGCGAATACCTGGAGCAGCAGGAGGTCGTGGGCGTCGTAGGACTCGTCATCGCTCCGGTTCAGCAGCTCGATGGCGCCGCACACGGTGGACCCGAGCCGGATCGGCGCCGCGATGCTCGATCGGACAGGGTGCCCGGGCCGCGGCGCCCCGGTGGTGGGGACGCCGACGCCGTTGGCGGACAGGTGCGGTGTTCCGGTGGCGTAGACGTGGCCGGCCGCCCCCGCGCCGGCCGGGATCGAGGCGCCCATGAGCCGACCGGCCGAGGGCCCGAACGCGGCCACGAAGTAGAGCGTGTTCTGCGATAGCGCCGCACTCTTCGCCAGGGGGTCGTCGAGCAGGATCGCCCCCGCCTCCGATGGCACGGCCTCGGCCGCCTCGTCCAGGATCTGGCGTAGCACGCCCGCGATGTCCGGCTCCGGCGGCATCGAGGATGAGGCCACGGAGCGCCGGAAGAAGCGCTCCAGAGCCTCGGGTGCCAGGGAGTGGAGGTCAGCCATTAGCGAGATGGAATGGGCGAATGGGCCGGGTGGGGCTCGAACCCACGACCGTTGGATTAAAAGTCCACTGCTCTGCCAGCTGAGCTACCGGCCCCGACCCGTAAGGTACCACCGCGGCCGGGACGCTTCAATCGCCGCCCAGCCCAACGCACTCCCCGGCCGCATCTGCCGTGCCTGACGTCCCGAAAAGCTCCTGGCGAAGCGAACGGGGTGGTGGAGCCGCTCCGATCCCGGCGCGGTCCCGCGGGCTTACTGCTCCCCCCGTCCTCGCACCCCGCTCTCCGGGGAATCACTGAGCTCCGACGACCGGAGCCGCGCGCCGCGCGTGCCCACCCACGCACCGGCCACCGCCGCCACCACCTGGGTCAGGAGCACCACGAGCGTCGCCGTGGCCCCGAGCCCAGACCACTCGTCGCCGCCCAGGAGGATCACGAACAGGTTCAGGAATGCCCACACCACCAGGGAAGTGAGGCTGAGAGCGATCCCGTGGAGGATCGGCGCTTCCAGCGTGCGCATGCCGGTGAACCAGCCGCCCACGAGGAAGCCGACGGCCACGGCCGTGACGGCCCACACGGCGTCGGCCGGCGCCTCCGTGCCCAGGAGCCCGAGCACGATGAAGACGAAGACGGTGACGGAGGTGACGGCGACGGCCACCAGCCACCCGGCCATGACGCGGACGGGATGAACGTTCTGCAGGTGTTCGGTGTGCATGGGGTCCGTGGGTTCAGCCCAGCTCGAACGCCAGCTGGACGGGTACGAAGGAACGGCGGTGATGGGGGGTGGGGCCGCGGTCGCCCAGCGCGGCCACGTGCTCGGGGGTGCCGTAGCCCACGTTGCTCTCCCACCCGTAGTCCGGGTACCGGGTGGCGAGGCGCCGCATCAGCCGGTCGCGGGTGGTCTTGGCCACTATGGACGCACACGCGATCGTGTACGACTTCGAGTCGCCGTCCACCACCGCCGTGTGCCCGTCGCCCAGCGTGGGGACGGGGAGCCCGTCCACCAGAATGTGCTCGGGTGGCACGGCCAGGTGGTCGAGCGCCCGGCGCATCGCCAGGTGCGTCGCCCGGAGGATGTTGATCCGGTCGACTTCCCGGGGGCTGGCGGCCCCGACACCGACGCAGAGAGCCCGTCGCCGGATCTCGACGACGAGCTCTTCGCGCTCCGATCCCGTCAGCTGCTTGGAATCCGTGACCCCGGGCACGCGGACCTCCGGCCGGAAGATGACGGCGGCGGCCACGACCGGACCGGCCAGGGGGCCGCGCCCGGCCTCGTCCACCCCGGCCACGAGCTCCAGGCCGCCGGCCCAGAGCTCCCGCTCCAGCTTCAAAGGGGCGCCCCGGCGGCGCCGCCCCCGCCTCCGGTCCCGGGCCGCCACCGGCTCCGCTAGCGCTGCTGCCGCTCGCGGATGCGGGCCGCCTTGCCCTTCCGGCCCCGCAGGTAGTACAGCTTCGCGCGCCGAACACGGCCGCGCCGCACCACCTTGATCGACTCGATCATCGGGGAGTGCAGCGGGAAGACACGCTCCACACCGATCCCCGACGAGACCTTTCGGACGGTGAACGTCTCCGTGGCGCCGCCGCCCTTCCTGGCGATGCACACGCCCTCGAACGCCTGCGTGCGCTCCTTCTCCCCTTCGCGCACCCGAACGTTCACCCGGACGGTGTCGCCCGCGTCGAACTCCGGCAGGCCGTCCCGCAGCTGCTCGTTCTCAATGTCCTTCACGATGTCCATGGCACTACCCTCGTTCGCGTCGTTCCCAGATATCTGGCCGACGCTCCCGCGTCAGCTCTTCCGCCTGCTCCCGGCGCCACGCCGCGATCCGCGCGTGATCCCCCGTCAGCAGCACCTCGGGTACCTTCCGGCCCCGGTACTCCGGTGGCCTCGTGTACGACGGCGCGCTCAGCAGCCCCCCGTCGTAGAAACTGTCGCTCGCCGCCGACTCGTGCGTACCCAGCGCACCAGGCAACAGTCGAACCACCGCGTCCGTGATCGCCAGAGCCGCCACTTCCCCGCCGCTCAGGACGAAATCGCCCAGCGACAGCTCCTCCGTCGCCAGGCCGTCCGCCACCCGCTGGTCCACATCCTTGTAGTGACCGCACAGTAGCGTCAGCTCAGGCTGAACCGCCAGCCGCACCGCATCCCCGTGCTCGAACCGCCTGCCGCGGGCGCTCAACAGGACCACCGGGCCACTCGGCGCCAGGTCGTCCACCGCTTCGTAGAACGGCTCCGGCTTCATCACCATGCCGGTGCCGCCGCCGTACGGGTAGTCGTCCACCGTCTGATGACGGTCCCGCGTGTACTCCCGCAGGTCCATTACCCGGTACTTCACGAGCCCCGTGCGCGCGGCCCGCCCCGGTATGCTCAGCGAGAGCGGCGCGGCGAAGAAGCCCGGAAAGATGGTGACGATGTTGATTTTCATCAATGTGCCGCCACCTCCCGACCCACTCCTGACTCAATCTCAGATCCCGATCATGCCTCTACAGTTCCAGCAGCCCCTCCGGCGGGTCGATCACCATGCGTCCCTCCTCGACCCGGACCTCGCGTACCACGTTCGCGTCGAACGGGATCAGGTGGACCTTCGCCTCACCCTTCACCTCCAGCAGGTGCTTCGGCTCGGTCTCGTAGACCTCCCGCACCCGCCCCACCACCTCGCCCGCCACCGTCTCCACCTGCAGGCCGAGGAGCTGGTGGTAGTAGAACTCGCCTTCCGCCGGCTCGCCGCGCTCGCCGGCCGGCACCACCAGGTACCGCCCCGCCAGCTGCTCGGCCTCGGTCCGGTCGGACACATCGCCCAGCTGCGCGAGCCAGCCCCGTTTGTACGGCCGGGCGTGCTCCACCACCCGGGCGTCAGGCTCCGCGCCCACCCGCGCCTCCTCGTCCGCCACCAGCACGCGCTGCCCCGGCGCGAACACCTCTTCCGGTCGGTCCGTGAGCGGCCGGATCAGCAGCTCGCCCCGGGTGCCGTGCGCTTTCGTCAGGTGGCCGACGACCAGGAACTCGGGCTCCGGGACGCGGTCCATGTCCCCCGCCTACTCCTTCTCGGCCTCCGCCTCGCCGGCCTCCGCCTTCTCCGACTCCGGCGCCTCCGTCTCGGTGTCGCCCACCGATTCCTTCGTCTCGCCAACCCCGACGGTCGCCGCTGGCTCCTCCGTCTCGGCGGACGGGGCGGCGCCCTCCAGCGTGTCCGTCTTCTCGGCCGGCTCGCCTTCGGGCGCGGTGGCCGCGCTGGTGGCCGGACGGCGCTCGGGCCTGGTCGCCGTCTTCAGCCGCGGCTTCTCCTCGCCCGGGGCCACGAAGCGAATTTCCTTGTCGCCGCCCTTGCGGGCCTTGCGGATCAGCGACATGGCGCTGTCGGTTGGCTCGGCCCCCTTACCGATCCAGCTGTCGACCTTTTCCAGGTCCATGGTCAGCAGGGCCGGGCGAGTGCGCGGGTTGTAGAAGCCCAGCTCCTCGATGTAGGCGCCGTCGCGGGGGGCATCCCCCTTGGTGACGACCACCCGGAAATAGGGCTGCTTCTTCCGGCCCATGCGCCGGAGTCGGATCCTCACGGACATTCTGTACCTCGGTCTTCGGTCTGTTCTGTTCGCCCACGCCGGCTCGTGCCGGCCGCGTTCGCTTCCGCTTCCCCTTCGACCCCGATCCGGACTGCGGTCGTCGGTTCCCCTACCCGGGCAGGTTCATGCCAGAGAGCCCGCCGCCCCCCATGCCGCCCAGCCCCTTCATCATCCCGCCCATGCCCATCTTCTGCATCTGCTTCATCATCTTCTGCATCTGCTGGAACTGCTTCATGAGCTGGTTGACCTCCTGCACCTTCCGACCCGAGCCCCGGGCGATCCGGGCCCGGCGCGAGCCGTTCAGGATCTTGGGACGGGCTCGCTCCTCGGGCGTCATCGACAGGATGATCGCCTCGATGTGCTTCAGCCGCTTCGGGTCCACCTTCGCCTGCTTCAGCATCTTCTTGTTCACGCCCGGGAGCATGCCCAGCAACCCCTCGAGCGGACCCAGCTTCTGCATCTGGCGGAGCGCGCCCAGGAAGTCCTCCAGGTCGAAGCGACCCTCCTCGGCCACCTTCTTCTGAAGCCGCTCCGCCTCGTCCATGTCGAACGACTGCTGCGCCCGCTCCACCAGCCCGACCACGTCCCCGCGCTGGAGGATCCGGTCGGCCATCCGGCTCGGGTCGAACACGTCCAGCGCGTCCACCCGCTCGCCGATCCCGACGAACTTGATCGGCACCCCGGTCATGCCCTTGATCGACAGCGCCGCGCCGCCGCGCGCGTCGCCGTCCATCTTCGTCAGTACGACCCCGCTCAGACCCAGCGCCTCGTGGAAGCCCTCGGCGATCTTCACCGCCTCCTGCCCCGTCATGGCGTCGGCCACCAGCAGGACCTCCGTCGGGTCCGTCACCGACTTCACGCGTCGGAGCTCGTTCATGAGCTCCTCGTCGATCTGCAGCCGACCCGCCGAGTCCAGGATCAGCGCACGGTGACGCTCGCTCCGGGCCTGCTCCAGCGCCCGCTCCGCCAACCGCCCCACCTTCTTCTCCGACCGGTCCGCGAAGACCGGCACGTCGACCTGCCGGCCCAGCGTCTCCAGCTGGTCGATGGCCGCCGGACGGTACACGTCCAGCGCCGCCAGCAGCGGCTTCTTCCCCTCACGCTTCAGACGACGCGCCAGCTTCGCCGCCGTCGTCGTCTTCCCGCTCCCCTGCAACCCCACCAGCAGGATCACCGTGGGCGGCGATGGCGCCGTCTCCAGCCCCACCCGGTCGTGACCGAGCAGCTCCACGAGCTCGTCGTGGACGATCTTCACCACCTGCTCGCCCGGCTTCACCGACTTCAGCACCTGCTCGCCGGTGGCGCGCTCCCGCACCCGGTCCAGGAAGTCCCGGGCCAGCTGGTAGTTCACGTCCGCCTCGAGCAGCGCGCGCCGGATCTCCCGCAGCCCCTCGTTGATCGTGGACTCCGTGAGCAGGCCGCGCTGCCTGAAGCGGCCCAGTACTGTGTCGAGTCGTTCTGATAGCTCGTCGAACATCCCGAGCGTGGTCCGTGCGAAAACGACGCCGCGAGCGCTCCCCGCCCGCGGCCGGTATCCAAAGAGCCGATAAAGATAGGGTCTTCACGTGGTCGGCTCAAGGGCTGTTCTGGCGCGCCCCCCTGCCCCACCCCGTTTACGGATTACGGTTTACGGTGGTCGGGCCCAGCCCCCTGCCCGGCCCCCGGTCCCCGGCCCCCGGCCCCACCCCGCTCACGGATTACGGTTCACGGTGGTCGGCATGGCCCGGCGTTCATCGTGGACAGGAGGCGAGGGGCCGTAAACCGTGAACCGTGAACCGTAAACCGTAAACCGTAACCCGTAAACCGTAACCCGTCTTCACACCCGGATGATCTGCTCCCGCTCTGTCCCGACCGAGACGAACCGGATGGGTACGTCTACGAGAGCTTCGACGCGGTCCAGGAAGGCGCGGGCCTCGGGGGGGAGGTCATCCACCGATCGTGAGCCGGTGGTATCGGCCTGCCAGCCGGGGAGGTCTTCGAAGACGGGGCGGGCGCGCTCGAGGCGGGCCAGGTCGTCGGGGAAGTCGTCGAGGCTATCGCCATCGACCGTGTAGCCGGTGCAGACGCGGACGTTCTCGAAGGTGTCGAGGACGTCGAGCTTGGTGAGGGCGAGCCCGGTGAGGCCGTTGACGCGCGCGGCGTAGCGCACGACGACGGCGTCGAACCAGCCGCAGCGGCGGGGCCGTCCGGTGGTGGCGCCGTACTCGCCGCCGAGCTCGCGGAGCCGCTCGCCGAGGGTGGTTTCGAGCTCGGTGGGGAGCGGTCCGCTCCCGACGCGGGTGGTGTACGCCTTGACGACGCCGAGCACGGCATCGAGGGCGGTGGGTCCGATCCCGGTCCCGGTCGCCGCGCTGCCCGCGGTGGTGTTGGAGGAGGTAACGTAGGGGAAGGTGCCGTGGTCGATGTCCAGGAGGGCGCCCTGGGCGCCCTCGAGGAGGACCCGTTTGCCTGCGCGCAGCGCCTGGTGGATCTCGTGGCCGGTGTCGGTGACGATCGGGAGCAGCCGGTCGCGGACGTTGAGGACCGACGCGACCAGGGCGTCCACGTCCACAGGGTCGGCATCGGCGGCCTCGAGCCGTTCGTTCGCCCGCTCGGCGGCTTCCCGGATCAGCATCGCCGCGCGCGTCTCGTCGCGGAGGTCGCCCGCGCGGATCCCGCGCCGCGCCACCTTGTCCTCGTAGGCGGGGCCGATCCCTTTGCCGGTCGTGCCGATCTTGGCGGTACCGCGCCGCTTCTCGCTGGCGAAATCGAGCTGTTTGTGGTACTCGAGCAGGAGGTGGGCCCGGCCGCTGATCCCGATCCGGCCCTCGGCGGCGACGCCGCGGGCCTGGAGCCCGTCGAGCTCGGCGAAGAACTGCTCGAGGTCGAGGACCACGCCGTTCCCGAGGAGGCAGCGTTTGTCACCGTGCAGGATCCCGGACGGGATCTGGTGGAGGATGAACTCGTCCCCCGCCACATCGACGGTATGTCCCGCGTTGGCTCCGCCCTGGTAGCGCGCGACGATATCGGCGTCAGCCGCCAGGACATCTACGATCTTCCCCTTGCCCTCGTCGCCCCACTGTGCGCCGACGACAACCGTGCACTGGTTTGTAGTCATGGGAACGGACTATGGCGCCGGTCCTCGGTCGGCCGCAAGGTGCGGCGCGTGTTCCTCCCGCAGGAGCGTGAACGCGGCGCTCAGGAGCGTCGCCGCCTGGGCGGCGCCGCGGCCGTTCAGCCGCTCCGCCGTGTCGACTGGCCGGTGGACGCGCAGCAGAGAGCGCCAGTCGCCCCGCAGCACGGTGAGAGAAGGAATGCCGGCGGCGGCCAGCGGCGCGTGGTCCACCATGATCGAGCGAGGGAGCGGGCGCCGCTCCACCGGGATCTCCAGCACCCGTCCCGCGGTGAGGAGGGCCGCCGCCAGCTGCGGCGCCGACCCCCGACGCCGCCACCCGTAGCCCTCCGCCACCCGTACCGCGCCGCGGTCGTCGAGGCCATCGACGTTGATCACACCTTGCACCGGCGGCAGCCGATCCACGACCGCCCGTGCACCCGCGAGCCCCAGCTCCTCGCCGTCGGTGACCAGGAACGCGACACCCGCGGGGCGCTCCTCCGCAACCGCCAGCAGCGCCGCAAGGCCGGAGGCGTTGTCGAGGGCGCCCGGGCTCGCGTCCGAAGCCCACGCCAGCCCGAGCACGAGCCCCGCCAGAACGGTCACTCCGCCCGCGACCAGGGTCGCGGCAGGGGGCCGGAACGGCTCCCCGGCGAACCAGAGCCCGGCCAGCGCCACCAGCCCCAGCCAGCCCACGATGCCGGCCACGATCGCCGCCGTCCGGCCCAGCGTGGGCACGAGCTGCGACTTGGTGTCCCGGTGCGCCATCACCAGCCAGGAGGGGCGGGTTCCGTCCCGGGTGAACAGCAGGTTGCGCGCGTCGACCTGCCCGGCGGGGAGTGCCCGGAGCGACGGCCCCAGCACGAGCAGGGGAAGCAGCGTGAGCGCCATCCCGACCGCCAGCACCGCGAGCGCCCGGATCGGCGCGCCGGCGTGGATCAGCGCGGCGCCCCCGGCGCCGGTGAGCGCCAGGAGGATGCCGCTCGCCGGGAGCCCCCAGCGTCCGGGCCAGGTGGAGAAGCGGAACGGGAGCTCGGCGACCCTGTAGCCCAGCGATTCGAACGCTTCGCGAAGCCGGGCCTCCGTCTCGGTGGCGCCCTCGCTGCCGGTGAGCCTCGGCCGGGCGAGGTCCTGGATCCGCTGCCGGAGGCTGGCGGCGTCGTGTCGCCGCACCTCCTGCAGGGCGGCGCGTGCGGCTTCGATGTCGAACGGCATGGGCCCCGCGGCTGTGGTGGAGCTTCAGATCAACCCGGCTTCCTGCATCACCCGGGCCACCGTGCTCCGGTCCTTCTGCCGCAGCGGTGTGAGCGGCGGCCGGGGCGGTCCCCCGTGCCACCCCAGGAGCTCGAGCGCCGCCTTCACCCCACGGACGCCGAACGCGCCCACGATCTGGCGGTGCGCCGGCGCCAGC
>JBKGZE010000013.1:0-13472 GCA_046545735.1 Gemmatimonadota bacterium
GCCCACGGCCGCCCGCTGCGGGAGGCGGTGGAGGATGCGCTGGCTTTCGCGCGTCGGGCGATCGCGGAGGCGCCAGGCCTGGGACATGGCAACGGCCCGCTGAACCACTTCGTCGAGGCGCGGGTCAGCGGGTGAGATACCAGTTCATGAGCAGATAGCCGCAGGTCAGCCCGAGCACCATGAGGGCGCCGTACAGGGTGGGCGGCGCCGGTATCGGGAGCCGCGCCAGTCGCACGAGGGCGCCGATCACGAGGGCCAGCAGGATGCCGACCCACATGGGTACTGCCACCACCTGCTCTTCCACATCAGCCTCCTGTACTCTGGGGCGCCGGGGCGAGCTCGGGCCGCGCCTCCTCCACCCACCAACCGGGCAGGTTGACCAGGGCGCCCCGTATGTCCATGTCCATCCCCCGGACCCGGTCCCGGGCCAGGAACGCGTCGGTCTGGTAGTAGATCAGGGTCCAGGGCTGTTCCTCCAGCAGGATGCCCTGGACCTGATGCCAGAGCGGTGCCGCCCGCTCGCGGTCGGGCTCGGTGACGGCCGTGTCCATGAGCGAGTCCACCCGCGGGTTGCCGTAGGACGCGAACTGGTAGGGCCCGTCCATGGCGTCGGAGTGGAAGAGGTCGCGCAGGTCGAGGCGGAAGTCGCTGGACCACCCGAGGAGCGCGGCCTCGAATCGCCGCTCCGGGGAGGTGACATCGGCGAACAGCGTGGTCACCTCGGTCAGCCTGGTGGTGGCGGCCACGCCCAGCCCGGCGAGGTCGTCGCGGATGGCCTCGGCGACATCCCGGTAATAGTCGTTGTTCGCCGGCACCTTGATCTGCACGGTGAAATCGGCTCCGTCCGGGCCCTCGAGGATCCCGTCGTCGTCGCGGTCGCGGACCCCGGCATCGGCCAGGAGCGCGCGCGCGGAATCCGGGGCGTGGGGCAGCGGCTCCAGGCTGTGGTCGAACGCCCAGTGGAACGGTGGGACGGGCCCGATGGCCAGCTCACCGAGCCCGCGGCGCAGCCCCTCCAGGATCTGGCGCCGATCGATGGCCATGGCCAGGCCCCGGCGGACCCTGGGGTCGTCCAGCGGCGGCGCCCGCTGGTTCCAGACCAGGAAGAGGAAGCTCCGCGACGGCTTGACCACCACGTCCAGCCCGTCGCGACCGGCGAGCCGCTGGACCTGCTCCGGGCTCGGTTGGAGCGCCAGGTCGACCTGCCCAACCCGGATCTCCGTGAGCTGCGCCGAGTTCTCCGGGATCACCCGCCAGACCACGCGGTCCAGGAGCGGCGGCCCGCCCAGCGCTTCCGGGTAGTCCGGGTTGGCCTCGAACACCCACCGGTTCCCCGGCCGCTGCGAGGCGAACCGGAACGGGCCGTTCCCGACCGGCGCGCGGTTGAACGCCGCCTGGCGGAGCCGTTCGGGCGGGATCGAATCGAGCAGATGCCGCGGCACCACGGGGGTGAACGGCCAGCCCGCCAGCGGCTCCGCGTGGGGCTCGAAGCTGAAGCGGACGGTGAACGAGTCCAGGACGGCCCCGCCCGTCCAGCGGGCGAAGTAGTCGGCGTTCGGGAACGCGGTGGCGGGGTCGGTGGACCGCTCGAAGGTGAAGAGGACGTCGTGGGCGGTCGTGGGCGTGCCGTCGTGCCAGCGAACGTCGTCGCGGAGGTGGAAGACCACGCCGGTGTCGCCGAGCAGCTCCCACGACTCGGCGAGCCGCGGCTGGTACTCCAGCTCCGGGCCGTACCGGACCAGGGGGGTGAAAAGGGCGTACCGGAGGACCTCATTGGTCCAGGCGTCCACCGAGACGAGGGGGTTCGCGTGGTCCAGGTCGCTGGCCGCGGCGATCACCACCGTGCCGCCCCGCTGGGTCGCGTCGCCACAGGCCGCCAGCCCGAGGGCGGCCGCGACCAGGAGCGCCGCGGACAGCCCGCCGCACCGCGATCGGATCGATCCGTTCATCACACCACGTGCGTTCGTATTTGTCGGTTCCGGGGAACGCGTCAAATGTGGGCGTGCTCCCCGGGTCCGAGCAAGACGATCACTCCGCGGCGGGCACGTGCCTGCGGAACCGGTCGGCCACGGCCTGCCCCGCCGCGGGGTCGATGCCCGCGGCATCGAGCTGGCGCCGGAGCGCATCCAGCCGCTCGCGGGTGGCCGGGTGCGTGGCCGTCCACTCGTGAAGCGCGGAGCTCTCACCGCCTTCCGGTTCCACCAGCTGTTCGAGGAAGCGGATGAGCCCGGCCGGCTGGTAGCCGGTGGCGGCGGCGTAGAGGATCCCTTCACGTTCTGGTAGCTGTCGGTGAGCTGGCCGACGTACTCGGGGCTGACGTAGCGGCCGAAGAGCTCTCGGACCCGTCGCTTCTCCCGGCCCTCGGTCAGGTAGTTGCCGACCATGGCGCCGGAGAAGGCGAGGGCGCCGCCGAGGACCGGGGCGGCGAGGTCGAGCCACACGCCATGGCCAGCGCCCAGGTGCCGATGCCCGCGTGGAGCCGGTCCGTGGAGCCCCGGGGGCGCGCCGCGGCTTCAGACCTCGCGGAGGACGCCCCTCACCAGCCGCTGGAACCGCTCGGCCGCCTCCACGCCCGCGGCGATCACCTCCTCGTGATCGAGAGGAGCACCGGTGATCCCGGCGGCGGCGTTGGTGATCAGCGCGATCCCCAGCACCCGCATCCCTCCGGCCCGCGCCGCGATCACCTCCGGTACGGTGCTCATGCCGACCGCGTCGGCCCCGAGCGTGGCGAGCATGCGGATCTCGGCCGGCGTCTCGTAGCTGGGGCCGAGCACGGCGGCGTAGACGCCCTCCGTGACGCCGATCCCCTCAGCCCCGGCCACGGCCATGGCGAGCCGCCTCAGCCCGGGGTCGTACGGGTCGGTCATGTCGGGGAACCGGGTCTCCCCCTCCCGGACCGACCCCACCAGGGGGTTGCGGGCCATGAGGTTGAGGTGGTCCGAGAGTAGCATCAGCGTGCCCGGTCCGTAGGCGCGGTTGACCCCGCCGGCCGCGCACGTGACGATGAGCGTCCGCGCGCCCAGCGACCGCGCCGTCCGGACCGGCGTGGCCAGCTCCGCCGGGTCGTGTCCCTCGTATGCGTGGTACCTTCCCTGGAAGGCCAGCACCTCCACGCCCTCCAACCTGCCCGCCACCAGCCGACCCGCGTGGCCCACCACCGTCGATGGCGCGAAGCCCGGGATGTCGGCGTACGAGACGACGACCGGGTCCTCGACCCGCTCCGCCAGCTCGCCCAGACCGCTGCCCAGGATCAGTGCCACCGACGGCGTCGCCCTCAACCGCTTCCGAAGATACTCGCTCGCTCGCCTGTCCGGCTCCATTCTCCGCTCCCCACTCTCGGGTGCATGACTCCGATGATCAGACCAGGATCCCCGCGATCGTGGCCGTGAGGAACGCCGCCAGCGTGCCGCCGATCATGGCCCGGAGCCCGATCTTCGACAGGTCGTGGCGCCGCGAGGGCGCGATCCCGCCGATCCCACCGATCTGGATGGCGATCGAGCTGAAATTGGCGAACCCGGCCAGCGCGTAGGTGGCGATCACGATGGATCGGGGCGAGAGCCCGCCGTCGCCGGCGAGCAGGTCGCTCAGCCGCAGGTACGCGATGAACTCGTTGGCCACCGTCTTGATCCCCAGCAGCGAGCCCACGGTCACGGCATCGACCCACGGCACGCCCATGAGCCACGCGAGCGGAGCCAGCAGCCAGCCCAGGAGGATCTCGAGGGTGAGCCCCTGCTCCGCCCCGAGCGCGCCCAGGGAATGGAGCAGCGCCTCCAGCCCGGTCCACTCCGCCACGCTCCCCAGCAGCGCGTTGATCAGCGCGATCAGCGCGATGAACGCCAGCAGCATGGCCCCGACGTTGAACGCCAGCGTCAGCCCCTCGCCCGCGCCCCGCGCCGCCGCGTCGATCACGTTCACGTCCGGCGACTCCACGTCGACCCGGAGCGACGTCCGGGTCACCGGCTCGTCACGCTCCGGGTACATGAGCTTCGCCACCACCAGCGCGGCCGGCGCGGACATCACCGACGCCGCCATCAGGTGCCCCGCGATATCCGGGAAGTGGGTGACGAGCATGCCCACGTACGCGGCCATGACCCCGCCCGCCACGGTAGCGAAGCCGCCGGTCATGACCGCCATCAGCTCCGACATGGTCATCCGCTCGATGAACGGCTTGATCAGCAGCGGTGCTTCCGTCTGGCCGACGAAGATGTTGCCCGCGGCCGACAGCGTCTCGGCCCCGGACGTGCGCATCGTCCGCATCATCACCCACGCCATCCCCTTCACCGCCGCTTGCATGATGCCCAGGTGGTAGAGCACCGTCATGAGGGAGGAGAAGAAGATGATGGTCGGGAGCACGCTGAACGCGAACGTCGCCCCCGTCTGGGCCATGTACTCCACCGCACCGGTCCCCGCATCCGTCACCGGCACCGCCGGGTTCACCAGGTTCCCGAAGAGGAAGCTCGCCCCGTCGTTGGTGAAGCCGAGGAGGGCGAGCACAACGTCGTTGAGGCCGGCGAACAGGGCGCCGCCGATCGGTGTCTTCAGGATGAAGAGCGCGAAGACCAGCTGCAGTCCCATGCCCCATACCACCACCCGCCACTGCACCACGGACCGGTCGGTGCTCAGCAGCCACGCCAGTCCCAGCATGGCGACCATCCCCACGACCGACAGCAGCCGCTGGTATAGCGGCACCTCCACATCCGACCGGGTCCCGGTCAGCGTCCGCGGCAAGAGCTCGGACGTATCCGACGGCGCGGCCCCGACCCCGGTCGCCCGCGCCGAGTCCTGCGCCCCCTGCACACCACCCGGCTCCACCACCTCCTGCGGCGCGGCCGGAGCGCTGTCCGCGCCCAGTGCCCGGGACATCGCACCAGCCCCCAGCAGCAGCGCCGCCAGCCCCCAGAGCACCAGCAGTCCCGGCCTCATCCGAATCCCGCTTCGCATCGCCATCTGCCTCGTCGCAGCGTCCGTCCCGCCCGACCGAGACCGGCCGGCGCGCCGCCGGAGAATACCGACGGCCCGCGGGGACCGTCAAACCATCGGGCCTCTGCCAGCGTGACACGGAGGGACGGGGAATCCCGCCGATATGGCGCGAAAACAGCCGGTTTGGATGGCATATCGGTTGCACCCCTGAAAGCCGGATCCAGGAGCGTACACCATCAGGCAGAAACGAGAAGAGATATGGCTAGCAAGGTGATCGGGATCGACCTCGGGACCACGAATTCCGTGGTCGCCGTGATGGAGGGTGGCGACCCGGTCGTCATCCCGAACGCGGAGGGAGGACGGACGACGCCGTCGGTGGTGGCGTTCACGAAGGACGGCGAGCGGCTGGTGGGCCAGGTGGCCCGGCGCCAGGCGATCACCAACCCGAAGAACACCATCGCGTCGATCAAGCGGTTCATGGGGCGCCGGTGCTCGGAGGTGGAGTCGGAGCGCGGCAAGGTGCCGTACGAGATTCGCTGCGACGCCCAGGACCGTGTGGAGGTGCACGTCGCGAACGTGGACAAGACGTTCACGCCGCCGGAGATCTCGGCCATGACGCTGCAGAAGATGAAGCAGACGGCCGAGGACTACCTGGGTCACGAGGTGACGCAGGCGGTGATCACCGTGCCCGCCTACTTCGACGACTCGCAGCGCCAGGCCACGAAGGACGCCGGCAAGATCGCGGGGCTGGAGGTGCTCCGGATCATCAACGAGCCGACGGCGGCGTCGCTGGCCTACGGGCTGGACAAGAAGAGCGACGAGATGATCGCGGTCTTCGACCTGGGCGGCGGGACGTACGACATCTCGATCCTGGAGCTGGGCGAGGGCGTTTTCGAGGTGAAGGCGACGAACGGCGACACGCACCTGGGGGGTGACGACTTCGATCAGCGTGTGATCGACTGGCTGGTGCAGGAGTTCAAGAAGGACCAGGGCATCGACCTGTCGAAGGACGCCATGGCGCTCCAGCGTCTGAAGGAGGCGGCGGAGAAGGCGAAGATGGAGCTGTCGACCACGGCGTCGACGGACATCAACCTGCCGTTCATCACCGCCACGCAGGAAGGCCCCAAGCACCTGAACCTGACGCTGACGCGGTCGAAGTTCGAGCAGCTGGTGGGCGACCTGATCGAGCGGACCATCGAGCCGATGAAGAAGGCGCTCGACGACGCCGGTCTGAAGCCGGACCAGATCGACGAGGTGATCCTGGTGGGCGGCTCGACCCGGATCCCGAAGGTCCAGGAGACGGTCAAGAGCTTCTTCGGCAAGGACCCGAACAAGGGCGTGAACCCGGACGAGGTGGTGGCCGTGGGCGCCGCCATCCAGGGCGGCGTGCTGGCCGGGGATGTGAAGGACGTCCTGCTGCTGGACGTCACCCCTCTGTCGCTCGGGATCGAGACGCTGGGCGGCGTGATGACCACGCTGATCGAGCGCAACACCACCATCCCGACCAAGAAGACGGAGACGTTCTCCACGGCGGAGGACAACCAGACGACGGTCGAGATCCACGTCCTGCAGGGTGAGCGGCCCATGGCGGTGAACAACAAGACCATCGGCCGGTTCCAGCTGACGGGCATCCCGCCGGCGCCGCGGGGGATGCCGCAGATCGAGGTGATGTTCGACATCGACGCGAACGGGATCCTCCACGTGGCGGCGAAGGACAAGGCCACGGGCAAGGAGCAGAAGATCCGGATCGAGGCGTCGAGCGGGCTGAGCGAGTCCGAGATCGACAAGATGGTCCACGAGGCGGAATCGCACGCCGAGGAGGACAAGCAGCGCAAGGAGAAGGTGGAGGCCCGGAACCAGCTCGACAGCCTGGTCTACCAGGTGGAGAAGGACGTGGACGAATGGGGCGAGAAGGTGCAGCCCGAGACGAAGGAGCGGGTCGAGCAGGCGTCCGAGCGGGCGAAGAAGGCGCTGAAGGAGGATGACCTGGCCGAGATGAACGCCGCGCGCGACGAGCTGATGCAGGCGTTCAGCGCCGCCGGGCAGCAGATGTACCAGGAGCAGCAGGCCGAGGCCGGTGCCGCGGGCGGGGCGCCGGGTGGCGCCGAGGCGGACGCCGCGGGCGAGGCCGAGGCGGCCGGGTCGGAGGAGGAGGACGTGGTCGAAGCGGACTACGAGATCGTGGACGAGGAGAAGTAAGGCGCGGGACGGGAGCGGCGAGAGCCGGCGCCCCGCGATCGCCCCGGCACGGCCCGGCCGTGCCGGGGCCTCGTGCGTGGGTGCGCCGCGGTTGGCGTGCATCGTGCACCCCGAGCCCGGGTGCACGGCCGCCCGGTTGAAACCGCGCGCGTGAGCGCGGTACATTACGAAGGAACCCTTTGGACCGAGCCATGCCCAGACACGCCAGCCGAGTCGTCAGCCTCGCCGCCGTCGCGCTGCTCTGCGGCGCCGGCGTGGTCACGCAGCGGGGCTCGCCACCCGAGCGCTCGGGGGAGTCGGTGTACCGACTTGCATCGCTGCCGCAGGGTGTCGCGGTGACGGCGGCCCGGCCAGCACCCGTCCCGGCGCAGCAGCCGCTGGATCTTTCTCACGCGCGGGCGTTCAGCGAAGCGTTCGCCGATGTGGCCGCGGCGGTGACGCCCGCCGTCGTCCAGATCCAGACGGAGCGGTCACTCGAGTCGCTGCATCGCGGCCGCTTCCACGATCTCTTCGAGCGTCTGCCGGAGGGCCACCCCTCGCCCGATGTCCCCCACATGGCGGACGGGAGCGGCTTCCTGGTGTCCGAGGACGGCCTGATCCTGACGAACAACCACGTGATCGCGGGGGCCGAGCGGATTCGGGTCGTCCTCTGGGACAAGCGGACCTACGAGGCCACCGTGGTGGGTACCGACCCGACCACTGACATCGCGCTGATTGTGATCGACGAGGGCGGGCTGCCGCATGCGCGGCTCGGGGACTCCGACGCGCTGCGGGTGGGCGAGTGGGTCCTCGCCATCGGGAATCCCGGGTTCCGGGGCGACAACACCCTCGACTTCACCGTCACGAGCGGGATCGTCAGCGCGAAGGGGCGGCCGCTGGACGTGATCCAGAGCGAGCTGTCCAACGACGGGGACCCGGCCGCCCGCTACGCCATCGAGGACTTCATCCAGACGGACGCGGCCATCAACCCCGGCAACAGCGGCGGGCCGCTGCTGGACCTGGCGGGCCAGGTGGTCGGTGTGAACACGGCCATCGCCAGCGTGAACGGGGTGAACCAGGGGTACGGCTTCGCGGTCCCGATCAACGTCGCGACCCGGGTCGTGCGCGACCTGCTCGACCACGGCCGCGTCCGACGCCCGCTCCTGGGCATCAGCATCCAGCACGTCACACCGGAGGACGCGGAGGCGTACAGCCTGCCCCGGATCGCCGGCGTGCTGGTGGAAGACTTCGCCGGCGAATCGCCCGCCCGGAAGGCCGGGCTGCGCCGCCACGACGTGATCGTAGCCCTCGACGGGGACCCGGTGGACCGGCTCGGCCAGTTCCAGCGACTCGTGGCCTCCCGCGATCCCGGCGAGACCGTGGCCGTGGACGTGGTGCGGTTCGGCGAGCGGCTCCGCTTCGACGTGAAGCTCACGGAGGCGGAGCTGGGAAGCCGACAGGTGGTCCGCACCGCGCCCGAGCGCCGGCGCGAGCGGGAGCTGGGCATCGAGCTCGTGGAGCTCACGCCCGCGCTCGCGAGAGAGCGACGGCTCGACAGCGGGGGCGCTCTCATCGCCTCGGTCGACCCGGGCAGCGCGGCCGAGCGGAAACGCGTCCCCCAGGGCGTGGTCGTCCGCGAGATCAACCGAACGGCGGTCGGCTCCGCGGCCGAGGCGGAGCGGATCCTCGACGGCCTTCCCCCCGGGAGCATCGCCTCCCTCCTGCTCGAGCTGCCGGGAGGCGAGACCCTGATCCGGAACGTGCGCGTCCCCTGAGGAGGCCCGCCATGCGACCGGTCCAGACCGTCGGCCCACACGCCCCCGATCCGGTTGATCGGGCCCCCGGCCACGGTTACCTTTGCCCGTTCGTCCGGGCGAAAGTGGCGGAACTGGCAGACGCGCGAGATTTAGGATCTCGTGGGCTTGGCCCGTGGGGGTTCGAGTCCCCCCTTTCGCATCAACGCACCCGACCGACGGAATACAGTTGAAAATAGACATCGAGCAGCCCAGGGACTGGGCGAGGAAGCTCACCATCACGGTCCCCGCGGACCGGGTCCAGCGGGAGCGGAAGAAGGTCGCCTCGCAGTACGCGGGCCGGGTGCGGATGCCCGGCTTCCGCAAGGGGAAGGTCCCGGCGTCGGTGGTAGAGAAGCAGTATGGCGCCTCCATCGACAACGACACGATGGAGCGGCTGATCAACGACGCGTACCGGCAGGCGCTGCAGGAGAAGGGCTTCCAGCCGATCTCAGCGGCCTCGGTCGAGAACGTCGAATACGACGCCGGTGCCGACCTGACGTTCGACGTGCAGTTCGAGGTCAGGCCGGAGCTCGAGCTGGAGCGCCTCGGCGGCTTCACGGTGCGAGCCCCGGCCGTGGACATCGCCGACGCCGATGTGGAGAGCGTGCTCCAGCGGCTGCGCGAGCAGAACGCGAACTGGGTGCCCGTGGAGGACGGCACGCCGGCCGAGGGAGACCGGGCGAAGGTGGAGATCACGCCTCTGCAGGACGGCGAGGAGACGCCGGAGCCGCGGCAGTACGACGTGACGCTCGGGGCGGGTGAGATCCTGGAGGCCATCGACCAGGCGATCCGGACGCTGGAGCCCGGGGCCGAGGACGAGTTCACCATCGAGCTACCCGGGCAGTCCGAGGACGAGGGTACCGAGGAGCACCGGATCCGGATCAAGCTGATCGGCGCCGAGCGCCCGGAGCTGCCCGAGGTCGATGACGAGTTCGCGAAGGAGGTGGGCGATTTCGAATCGCTCGAGCTGCTCCGGGAACGGGTGCGCGAGGATCTGACGGCCGAGGCGCGGCGAGAGTCCGACCGCGAGGTCCGGAGACAGCTGGTGCAGCAGGTGCTCGAGGCGAACCCGTTCGAAGCCCCGCCGTCGCTGGTGGACGAGTACCTGAACAGCCTCATGCAGGTGCCGGACGAGGCCGATCCTGAAGAGGTGGCGGCGGCGAAGGAGCAGGCTCGCCCGGCCGCGGAGCACGCGGTCCGCCGCATGCTGCTGATCGACCGGATCGCCGAGATGGAGAACCTGCACCCGACGCAGGCCGATCTGGATCAGCGGGTGGAGGAGATCGCCGAGCAGAACGAGATGGAGGCTGCTGAAGTGCGCCGTCAGCTGGCCCAGTCGGGTCGGCTCCAGGCCCTCCAGTCAGACCTCATGGAGCAACGAGTGTTCGAGTACCTGAAGTCCCTATCGACGATCGAACAGCAAGGCTAGACATATGCCAGTGTATCCGCCGTACGTGATCGAGCGGACCAGCCGGGGCGAGCGCAGCTACGACATCTTCAGCCGGCTGCTCATGGACCGGATCATCTTCCTGGGCACGCCGATCAACGATGATGTGGCCAACCTGGTCATCGCCCAGCTCCTGTTCCTCCAGGCGGACGACCCGGATCGCGACATCTTCCTGTACATCAACACGCCCGGCGGGTCCGTCTACGCGGGCCTCGCCATCTACGACACGGTCCAGTACCTGACCGCGCCGGTGAACACCATGTGCATGGGCATGGCCGCCTCCATGGGCGCCCTGCTCCTCGCCGCCGGCGCCGAGGGGAAGCGGAGCGCCCTGCCGAACTCGCGGATCATGATCCATCAGCCGTCCGGCGGCAGCCAGGGCACGGCGGCCGACATCGAGATCCAGGCGCAGGAGATCCTCTACGCCCGGGAGCGGCTGAACCACATCCTTGCGGATCACACGGGTCAGCCGGTAGAGAAGATCCAGGAGGATGTGGACCGCGACCGGTTCATGAGCCCCACCGAGGCGAGGGAGTACGGGCTGATCGACAACGTGGTGACGAACCAAAAAGAGGTGGCCGCGGTAGCAGAAGGTATCGGGCCCAGCCAATAGGGAGCGGTAGCAGCATGGCGAGCGACAAGCACCTGCGGTGTTCGTTCTGCGGGAAATCGAAGGACTCGGTCAAGAAGTTCATATCGGGTCCCTCGGTCTACATCTGCAACGAGTGCGTCTCGCTGTGCAACGAGATCCTGGCGGAAGAGGAGGAGCGGGAAGCCGCGGAGGCGATGCCTCGCATCCCCACGCCGCGGGAGATCAAGGGCACCCTCGACGAGTACGTGATCGGGCAGGAAGAGGCGAAAAAGTCGCTGGCCGTCGCGGTCTACAACCACTACAAGCGGGTAAACAACAACGGCATTCTCGATGACGTCGAGATCGAGAAGTCGAACATCCTGCTGCTCGGCCCCACCGGGGTCGGGAAGACCCTGCTGGCCCAGACGCTCGCCCGGATCCTCCAGGTCCCGTTCACCATCGCGGACGCCACCACCCTGACGGAGGCCGGCTACGTCGGTGAGGACGTGGAGAACATCCTGGTCCGGCTGCTCCAGGCGGCCGACTTCAACATCGCCGAATGCGAGCGCGGGATCGTCTACGTCGACGAGATCGACAAGATCGCCCGGAAGTCGGAGAACCCGAGCATCACGCGGGACGTGAGCGGCGAGGGGGTGCAGCAGGCGCTGTTGAAGATCCTGGAAGGGACGGTGGCGTCGGTCCCGCCACAGGGAGGGCGGAAGCACCCGCAGCAGGAGTACATCCAGATCGACACGAAGAACATCCTGTTCATCTGCGGCGGGGCGTTCGACGGACTGGACAAGATCATCGAGGCCCGGACGGGGAAACGGCAGATCGGGTTCGCGGCGGAAGGGGAGAAGTCGAAGCACAACGAGGCCGACCCTTTCCACGACGTGGAGCCGGAGGACCTGCTGCGTTACGGTCTCATCCCGGAGCTGGTGGGGCGACTGCCCGTTTCGGTCACGCTCCAGGCGCTGGAGGAGGACGCGCTGGTCCGCATCCTCCAGGAGCCGAAGAACGCACTGGTGAAGCAGTACCAGAAGATGTTCGAGCTGGAGGGGATCGGGCTCACGTTCGACCCCGATGCGCTCACGGCCGTCGCCGGCCGGGCGCTGACCCGGGGCACGGGGGCGCGCGGGCTCAGGGCCGTGCTGGAAGAGCTGATGCGCGAGATCATGTTCGACATCCCCTCCCGCGACGACGTGCGCGAGGTGGTGGTCACGCCCGAGTGCGTGACTGACAGCATCCCCCCGCTCCTGGTACTGCGTCCCGAGAAGAAGAAGAAGGAGGCATAGGCCTCACGCGTGAAGATCCGGTCTGTCGAGTTCGTCGGTGCGGTGGCGCGACCGGGACAGGCGATTCCGGAAGGGCTGCCCGAGGTCGCGTTCTCCGGCCGGTCGAACGTCGGCAAGTCCAGCCTGATCAACCGGTTGCTCGGCCGCACCCGCACCCCGGTGGCGCGGGTGTCCAACACCCCCGGGAAGACAAGAGAGATCAACTTCTTCAGGGTCGACGCGCTCCCCGGGCCGGAGCGCACAGCCGCGAACGAGGCGGACGGGAAGGCGCCGCGCCAGTTCTTCCTGGTGGACCTGCCGGGCTACGGCTACGCGAGGGTTCCGGACGAGGTGCGCTCGACGTGGAAACCGCTGATCGAGGACTACCTGCACCGCTCGCCAGCCCTCCACGGCGTGTTCCAGCTCGTGGACAGCCGGCACGGCCCCACCAGGGACGACCTCCAGATGCTGGGGTTCCTGGCCGAGCTCGGCACGCCGACCCTGGTGGTACTGACCAAGATCGACAAGCTCAAGCGCGGCCAGCGCGACCCACGGATCCGCGCCACCGCCGAGCGCCTGGCGCTGGACATGGAGCAGATCGTGCCCTTCTCCGCCGTCACGGGAGAAGGTCGTGACCAGCTGCACGGCGCCCTCGAACACCTCCTGCAGGAGGCAGCCACGTCGTGACCCGCTCCCTCTGGTTGGTGCCCCTGGTGACCGCGTGCGCCCCGGTCGAGCCGGCCCCCGCCCCGGTCCCCCGCCCCGTGCAGGATGCCGCGCCGGTCGTCGAAGCTCAGCGCACGGACCTGCCGCCCGCGGGGTACGGGAGCCTGCGACAGAACGAGTTCTCCATCGAGATCGTCGACATGGCGGTGCACGTGAAGGTGACCCCTCTGTCGGAGAGGGTGATCCGGCTCGCGGCGCCCGACACCTACGAGCGGCTCCGCGTGCTGGCGGCGAGCCGCAGCGCGCAGGCGGAACGGATCACGGAAGGAAGCGGGGCGGAGCTGTTCCTGGTCTCGTTCTTCAGCCGGGAGCCGAACGTCGGGTATCGTCCGGAAGAACTGCAGTTGACCCACCGCGGCCGGTCCCTGCGACCGGCGGGGATCATCCCCCTGACGGCAGGCTGGGGCCGGCAGCTGCTGCAGCCGGAGCAGACGCAGAGCGCGATCTACGTGTTCGAGCCGCCGTTCGATTACGACCTGGCGCTCACGATCCGCTACAGCCTGCAGGAGAACGACGACTGGCACCGCGTGATCCTGCCCCTCCTCGAGGAGGAGCGGACC
>JBKGZE010000014.1:0-13107 GCA_046545735.1 Gemmatimonadota bacterium
ACGGTTTACGGTTTACGGCTCACGGTTTACGGCGGGCACCTTCTTCATGGCTTTGCTGGTTGCGGTCCTGGTGCTCCGCAGCCCGTTCCGCGGGGCCCTGTGGGCGCTTCGGTCTTCCCGGCTCTTCTGTCTTCCGGTGCGATGGAACCCTGGCGGCGGTCGGGGGCTATCATTACACTAATCAATCAGACAGTAGAACACTCGCCGAGGAGAAACAGCAGATGGCTTATCCGCCGATGGTGGTGACGCACGAGGGAGGGCTGAAGTTCGCCACGAAGATCCGCAACCACACACTGATCGTGGACCAGCCGAAGCCTGCGGGGACGGACGAGGGTCCGAGCCCGATCGAGCTTCTGGGCGCGTCCATCGGCAGCTGCGTGGCGCTGTACGTCCAGCAGTTCTGCCATTCGCGGGGTCTGCCGTACGAGGGCATGCGGGTGGAGGTACAGCAGCTGGGAGCGCAGAGCCCGAGCCGGGTTGGCATGTTCGACGTGCGCGTGGTGCTGGAGGAGCCGGTGCCGGCGGAGTATGAGGCGCTGCTGGAGCGGGTGGCGCGCAGCTGTCCGGCGCACAACACGTTGGAGCACGGGGCGGAGGTCTCGGTGCGGATTGAGCAGCCCGCGGGTGCCGGGGTCTGACCCTGGCTGCCGGGCGCTGAAGGAAACGCCCCGCCGGCAGTGCCGGCGGGGCGTTTCGTCATCGGGATCCGCGCGGTGGGCGGATCCACGCGGCTGGCGCGTCAGTCTACCGGCAGGCTGAGCCCGTGCTTCTGGTTCAGCAGTGCCGCCATGGCGTTGGCCACCACGGCGTGGGCGGTGGCTGATGGGTGGACGCCGTCGAGGGAGAAGTAGGTCCCGAAGAAGTTGGGCGCGGCGGGCCCTGGACACGTGGTCTCGATGGCCTGGGCGAACTCCTCCGGGGTGGCGGCCGTGGCAAGTCCCTGGCACTTCCGGATCAGGTCCGGGTCGCCGAGGGCGGGGCCCAGCAGGTCGGTCGGGTCGACGAAGCTCCAGCCGTTGGCGTCGGCCTGGGCCTCGATGTACGCGTTGAACTCGGCCACCCGTGTTCCGATGGCGACCATCTCCTCGTCCGTGAGCACGAACGGCGCGTCGGCGCTGCAGTTGATCACCACGGGTCCGCCCGTGGCGGCGAGCTGCTCGGTGACCGTCAGGAAGGAGACGAGCCGTGCGCCGCCCGCGGCCGTCGGGGCACAGGAGTTGTCGACTTCCAGGAGCGACGCGAAGGGGCTGCCCTCCTGGGCGGACGCCCAGAAGAACGCGCCCGGCTGCAGCGCGGGCACGATGACGGGGTTGGCGACGCCGATCAGGATGGCGTCCTGGGCCCCGGAGGCGGCGATGGCGCTCACCACGGCGTCGTAGGCGGCCTGGAAGTCGGCGACCGGCGTGAGGAGCGCGGGTTCGCCGGTGAGGCCGGCGGCGAGGGCGTCGTTGTTGCCGACCCACGCGGACACGAGCGAGGCGCCGTTCTCGGCCAGGAGCCCGAGCTGGGTCCGTCCTCCGAGGAGGAGCGCGTGCAGGCCGCCGCCCACCCAGAGCGGGTTGGAGAGGTCGGCCACGGCCGCGCCCGGCACGGCCAGGTTCTGGATCTCCGGGTCCACTGGCAGGAGCCGGCACTCCGAGGCGTCCAGCTCGGTGTCGGAGATCAGCGTCGGCGGCAGGACGGACTCCAGCGGCACGGGGCAGCCGGGGTACTGTATGCCCGGTATGGAGAAGGGCGCCTCAGCCTTCTCGGCCAGGAGCACGGGGTAGGCGTCGTCCTGGAGCTCCACGTGCAGCCCCCCGGACTGGAAGCCGGCCGTGATGGAGTTGCCGAGCGCGACATAGCGCTCGAAGAGCGCGGGTCCGTCGTACGGATCGGGGTCGATCGGGGCGATGGGCTCGTCATCTTCCAGACACCCGGAAAGTCCCACGGCCAGTATGGCGAGCGCCGGCAGCAGTCCCCGGTGGAACGAGCGGCGCCGATCGTGCTTCTTGATCGTCATCATGATCATCCCTTCCTCAGCGGGCGCCGAAGGTGTACGTCAGCGTCAGCCCCAGCAGGTGGGCCGTCGAGGAGTACACGCCGATGTTCAGGTCGTCGATGGTGAAGTCACCGGGCAGCTCGCCCCGGACGCGGCCTCGCCGGTCGGCCTGGTTGACGTAGTTGTAGAACGCGTCGGCGCGCAGCGCGCCGAAGTCGTAGCCCAGCCCGATGCTGTAGAGCTGTCGCTCCGCCTCCGGCAGGATCGGCGTGACGGTCTGGTCCGGCGTGGCGGCCGTGTTGTAGATGAAGCCGCCGCGGAGGTCGAGGGCCGCCGTGGCGGCCAGCTCCGTGCCGATCCGCACCGTGTGGGCGTCCTTGTAGTCGAGCGGCAGGACCAGGTCCTCGGCTGCATCGCTCTCGAACTCGCCGAGGATCTCGTCGAAGGTGCTCCAGCCCGTCCACTGGTAGTCGGCCATGAGGGCGAGGGTGGCCGTGGGGGCGTACATGACACCGAGCACCGCCTGCGGCGGGAATTCGAGGCTCGCGTCCACGCCCTGGTCCGCGAGCGGCCCGCCCGCGGCCATCTGCTGGGCGACGACGGCGTCCAGCGGGACCATCACCAGCGATCCGCTCTCCGGGTCCGTGATGGGCACGAAGATGTCCGGGTTGGAAAGGGCCTCGAAATCGGCGGTGCCCTCGAGGTCCACCTTGACCGAGTGCATGTAGCGGGCGCCGAACGCCAATCGCTCGCTGACCCTGTAATACACGCCCACAGCGCCGCCGAATCCCACGCCGTCCCCGTCGAGCCTGGCCGTGGCCACGTCCGTCTCCAGCGGGAGGAAGGAGAGGTCCTCGGTGAGGGTGGGCGCGTCCAGCGTCTGGTTCAGCTCGATGCCGCCGAGCACGATCTGCGGGCCGGCGCCGATGGCCAGCTTCCCGGGGATGAGCTGATAGGAGATCGTCGGCTGGAGGTACAGGCCCTGCAGCTGCGTCTTGTGGGAGATGTAGCGGCCTTCGAAGTCCTGCGGCCACTCGATGCCCAGGCCGTAGGGGGCCCAGAAGCCGAAGCTGCCCGCCCAGCGCTGGTCGCTGCCGAACCGGTACGACAGGTAGCCGTGGGGGACCACCGGCGTGGCGCCTTCTCGCTCCACCTCCCGGCCCGTCTCATCGAAGACGAAGCTGCCGGAGTTGTTGATCGCGGTGAAGCCGAGTCCGATCGCCGAGGGGCTGAGGGCGAGCGCGCCGGGGTTGTAGTACACGCCCGAGGCGTCCGCACACGGGGCGGCGACGGCCGCACCACCGCGACCACTGCCGCACGCGCTGTGATTGTAGACGCTGGAGCCCTGACCGCTGACCGGCACCGCGAACGCGGCGGCCAGAATGGCGAGCCCCAGGGGCCGCAATGCTCGACCCATCGTTCCTCCTGGTGTCTGTGGGGGGATCTGCTATCGAAATCGATGAAGGCTAAGGTTCGTCATTCCCGGCGATACGGCAAGTAGAACGTTGCCAGGTCTACCGCGTTGCCCCGCTCGGGTCTATGATGAGCGGCCATGCTCAGATACTCGCTCACTGTCCTGCTCGTCCTGGCCGTGGCATGCGCCGACGGCACGCCGCCCCCCGCCGACGGCAGGCCCATGGTGGTGGCCACCCTGCACCCGGTGGCGAGCGTCGTGCGGGCCGTGGGCGGCCCGGTCGTGCGGGTACGGACGCTCCTCCCGCCCGGCGCCCACCCGCACAGCTACGAAGCGACGCCCCGGGAGGCGGAGGTGCTGTCCGCCGCGGACCTGGTGGTCCGGGTGGGTGGCGCCGCCGATGACTGGGTTCGCCAGCCGGCGGGCATGGACGCCGTCGTGTTCACGGAGGGGATGGAGCTCATCGAGGAAGCGGAGCACGAGCACGGGCACGACCACGATCACGGCACGGGGAACCCGCACGTCTGGCTGGACCCGATCCTCGTGCGGGACGTTCTCCTCCCGCGCGTGACCGACGCGCTCGTCCGGCTGGTGCCCGACTCGGCCGCGGGGATCCGGGAGCGGGGGGCCGCCTACGCCGACTCGCTCACGTCGCTCGACGCGGAGATCCGGCGACAGCTGGCGGACGTCCCCACGCGCCGCTTCATCGCCGCGCACCCGGCCTGGCCCTACTTCTCCGAGCGGTACAGCCTCGAACAGGTGGGCGTGCTCCACTCGTCGCCCGGGGTCGAGCTGGGCTCGCGAGGGCTGGCGCGCCTGGTCGATCGGGCGCGGGCCGAGGGCGTGCGCGCGGTGATCGCCGAGCCGCAGCTGGGCCGTGCCGGCGTCGACGCGCTGGCGGACGAGCTGGGGATCCGCGTCGAGGTGGCGGACGCCATCGGAGGCGAGGAGATGGAGGGCCGCGAGAGCTACCTGTCGCTCATGCGGTTCAACGCCAGGGCCTTCGCCCGCGCGTTCGGGGCCGGTCCATGACCGCCGCGGCCCGGGACGTGATCGTCTTCGACCACGTCTCGTTCGGCTACGGCCGCGAGGACGTCCTCGAGGACGTCCACTTCAGCATCGCGGAAGGAACGTTCACGGCGCTCATTGGCCCCAACGGGGCGGGGAAGACCACGCTGCTCCGGCTCCTGCTGGGGCTGCACAAGGTCCGGAAAGGACGGCTCCTGGTGTTCGGCCGCGAGCCGGGCTCCCGGGGGCACCGGATCGGCTACGTACCGCAGAAGACCGGGGTCCCCGAGGGGTTCCCCCTGACGGTGGAGGACGTGGTGCTCATGGGCCGGTTCCCGCGTATCGGCTGGGGCCGGCGCCCCGGGCCGAAGGACCGGGAGGCGGTCCGGCGGGCGCTGGACCGGGTCAACCTGGACGAGCCGCGTCGCCGGTTCGGTGAGCTGTCGGGCGGACAGCAGCGGCGGGCGCTGATCGCGCGGGCGCTGATCGCGGAACCCGATCTCCTGCTCCTGGACGAGCCCACGGCGGGGCTGGATCCGGCGGCGCAGGCGCGCTTCTACGACATGTGCTGCACCCTGCAGCGGACGGAGGGGATCACGCTGCTGGCGGCGTCGCACGATGTGGAGGTGGTGGCGAAGCACGCGGACACGGTGCTCCTGGTGGACCGGACGGTGCAGGCGATGGGCTCGCCCCGGCAGATCCTGGACTCCGACCAGCTCGACCGCGTGTACCACTTCCCCCACGACCACGTGCATGAGGACCAGGCGTGATCGAGCTGCTCTCCTACGGCTTCGGTCAGCGCGCGCTCGCGGCCGGCCTCATCATCGGGATCGGCTGCGCCGTCCTCGCCTTCTTCGTCGTGCTCCGACGGATGGCGTTCGTGGGGGTCGGGATCTCCCACGCCGCCCTGGGCGGGGTCGCCCTCGGCATCCTCCTGGGGATCGACCCGCTCGCGGCGGCCCTCGTCTTCTCCGTGGCCGTGGCCTGGCTCATCGGGGCCGTCGCCGGCCGGGGGAAGCTCTCTGAGGAGACGGCCATCGGCATCTTCTTCCCCACCGCCATGGCGCTCGGCGTCGCGCTCATGGCCGGCACGCCGGCGTACCGGCAGGACCTGCTGAGCTACCTCTTCGGCAACATCCTGCTGGTCCAGGCGGGCGACCTGGTGTTCGCCGGGATCCTGGTCGGCGTCTCGCTCCTGGTCACGACCTTCTTCTTCAAGGAGCTCCTCTTCGCCAGCGTGGACGAGGAGGCCGCCCGGGCGGCGGGGCTTCCGGCGGCCCGGCTCCGCTACCTCCTGCTCACGCTCCTGGCGGTGACCGTCGTCTCCGCCATCAAGGTGGTGGGCATCGTGCTGGTCTCGGCGTTCCTCGTGATCCCCGCCGCCACGGCCCAGCTCCTGGCGCCGGGCGTCCGCTCCATGATGCTCCTCTCCATCGCTGCGGCCCTGGCCTCGGTGCTGGGCGGGCTCTGGCTCTCCTGGATCGTGGACCTGCCCTCCGGCGCCGCCATCGTGCTCCTGGCCGCCGCGATCTTCTTCGCGGCCATGGCCGGGAGCCGCGTCCTCTCCCGACGCTGACCATGCGACGCGCCGCTTCCCTGCTGTCCGCGGCCCTTGTCGGGCTCCCGGCGTGGCTGGGCGCGCAGGACACGACCCGCCTGGCGCCGGTCCCCCGGGGCGAGGAGGGCTGGAATACAACGCGGGTGGAAGAGCTGGTGGAGCGGGCGCGGGAGCGTCGTCGTGTGCCGATGGCCGACTCGGCGCTGCACAACTACCGGGCGGACGTGAGCGGGTTCATCTACTTCTTCATCGACCGGGAGGTTGAGCCGGAACCGGTGCTGCTGCGCGCCGACCAGGTGGCGCTCGAGCTCTACTGGGGGCAGCCGGACCGGGTGAAGCAGGTGATCCGGGGCATGCGCTCGGAGGAGCAGTTCCCCATCCGGGACTTCCGCTACTACATCGACCGGTACACCGTCATCCAGAACGGCTTCGATGACGTGATCCGGGTGGGTGAGGGCCGGGACGTACGCCGCGTGATCCACCCGCTCGCCCGGGAGGGCGGGTTCCTCTACGACTTCCGGCTGGCCGACTCCACCACGATCCGGCTCCCCGGTGAGCCCGAGCCGCTGCGGGTCTATGAGATCCAGGTCCGACCCCGGCGGTTCGACATGCCGGCCATCGTCGGGTCGCTCTGGCTCGAGCGGGGGCAGGGCGACCTCGTGCGCCTGGCCTTCACCTTCACCCCGGCCTCCTACATCGACCCGCGCAACGAGCGGGTGGAGGTCATGCTCGAGAACGGACTATGGGAGGGGAAGTACTGGCTGCCGAGGGAGCAGCGCCTGCTGGTCCGCCGGGAGATCCCGGAGCTGGACCTCGATGTCGGCACGGTGATCCGGGCCGCGCTCCTGGTGCAGGACTACGACCTGAACGTCGACCTGCCGGACGGGTTCTTCGGGGGCTCGGAGGTGGTGCTGGCGGCGGGGCCCGAGCGGCTCGCCGAGTACGACTTCGACGAGGGGCTGTTCGACGGGTTCGACGAGGTGGGGCTCGAGGGCGTGGAGCCGGGGACGCTCGGCGCCGTGGACGTGGAGGAGGTCGCCGGCCGGATCCTGCGTGAGCGGTTCCTGCCGGGCGTCCCGCGCGTCCGCTTCTTCGCCCCGAGCGCCTCGGACATCCTCCGGTTCGGTCGCACCGAGGGGCTCGTGACGGGGGCCGGTGCGGCCATCGGCGTGAGGCGGTCCCAGGCGTACCTCTACGGCGGCTACGCCTGGGGGAGCGGCGATGTCCTGGCGCGCCTCGGCTGGCGGCCGGCCGGGCCCGACCCGTCCCCACGCACGGTGGTGGAGGCGTACCTCAACCGTCCATCCGACGTGGGGCTGCGCCAGCCCGCTGCCGGCGTCTTGTCGTCGGCTTCCGCCGCCCTGCTCGGCCGCGACTATCGGGACATCGTGCCGACGACGGGCCTCACCGCCGTTCGCCGCTGGGGGAACGATCGCACCGGCCGCACCAGGCTGGGCGCCACCATCGAGCTCTTCAGGCCCGGCGAGCAGGCCCACCACCACGCGCCGGGCGACGAGGAGCTGCGGTTCCGGCCCGTGACGCCGGCGGACTCCGGATCCCAGGCGAGGGTGGCGGCGGAGCGGTCACGCCGCGACCGCCTGGGGCCCGTGTCGCTCTCGACAGGGTACCGCATCGAGGTCGGCGCGGCCCTCCCGTTCCGGCACGCCGACCCCGACCCGGCCGCCCTCAGCGACGGATTCCTCCGCTTCCGCGGCGATGCGGACGTCCGGTGGGTGGACTGGCGCCGCCGCCTCGGAGTGGAAGGACGCGCCACGCTCGGCCTGGCCACCGCCACCACGCCCCTGCACCAGCTGTGGTACCTGGGCGGACCGGGCACGCTGCCAGGGCACCCGTTCCACGCGTACGCCGGGAGCCTGGCCGGGGTCGCGGACGTGACCGCGTGGCACGATGTCGTGCCCCGATTCCTCAGGCTCCGGGCCTTCGGCGCGATGGGCTTCGCCGACGGCCAGGAGCCCGCCCTCCCCGCGCCGCTGCCGCCCGGCGACCCCGGCGACGAACCCCCGGCGCTGGAGCCGTGGACGCCCGGCCCGTCACGCGGGCTGAAGGCGAGCGTCGGCGCGGGGATCGGCCTGCTCCACGGCATCCTGCGCGTGGACTACGCGCTCCGGACCGACACCTGGGGCGGGGTGTGGATCCTCTCCGTGGACCCCGACCTCTGGTCTTTCCTGTAACACAGAGGGCGCAGAGGGTCAGGAGTCGGGGACGTTCTCGCGGAGCTCCTGGAGCCATGGGGTGGCGCTGGCGTCGCTGGGCGCGCGCCAGTCCCCGCGGGGGCTCAGCGAGCCGCCGGAGCCGACCTTCGGACCGTTCGGCATGGCGCTCCGCTTGAACTGGCTGATCTCGAAGAAGCGGTAGAGGAAGACGTCCAGCCACTTCTTGATGGTGGCCAGGTCGTACTCGTGGTGGCCTTCCGGCGGGATGATATCGGGCCAGTCGCCGATCCGGGCATCGCCCCAGGCGGCGTGGGCGAGGAACGCGATCTTGCTGGGGCGGAACCCGTAGCGGCTGACGAAATAGAGGTGGAAGTCCTGCAGCTCGTACGGCCCGACGATCTCCTCGGTGATCTGCGACGGACCCACGGCATCGGTGTCGCCGGGGACGAGCTCGGGTGAGATCTCGGTGTTCAGGATCGCCATGAGCACGGCGTTCGTCTCGTCGTCGAACGCGCCCTGGCCGAGGACCCAGCGGATCAGGTACTGGATGAGCGTCTTGGGGACGGAGGCGTTCACGTTGTAGTGGGACATGTGGTCGCCCACGCCGTACGTGGTCCAGCCGAGGGCCAGCTCGCTCAGGTCGCCGGTGCCGAGCACCAGGCCGCCGTTCTGGTTGGCCAGGCGGAAGAGGTGCGAGGTGCGATCGCCGGCCTGGACGTTCTCGAAGGTCACGTCGTAGACGCCCTGGCCGTCCGCGAAGGGGTGGCCTATGTCCTTCAGCATCTGCGCGGCGGACGGGCGGATGTCGATCTCCTCGGCCGTCACGCCCATCGCCTCCATGAGCTTCCAGGCGTTCGACTTCGTCACGTCGGAGGTGGCGAAGCCGGGCATGGTGTAGCCCAGGATGTTGGAGCGCGGCAGGCCGAGGCGGTCCATGGCCCGGGCGGCCACGATGAGGGCGTGGGTGGAATCCAGGCCGCCGGAGACGCCGATCACCACCTTCTCGATGCCGGTGGCCCGGAGCCGTTGCATCAGCCCGTGGACCTGGATGTTGTACGCCTCGTAGCAGCGGGCGTCGCGCTCCCTGGCCTCGCTGGGCACGTACGGGAATCGGTCGAGCGGGCGCTCCAGCGGGATCTGCCCCTTCGGCGGGTCGAAGGTGAAGGCGATCCGGCGCATGCCCTGGACCCCGCCCAGGTGGTCGCCCACCGCGTCGTTGAACGTGGTCATGCGCATGCGGTCCTGCGCCAGCCGCTCCAGGTCGAGATCGGCGACCACCACGTGCGGTTCGTCGCTGAACCGCTCGCCCTCCGCCAGCAGCTCGTTGTTCTCGTATATCAGCGCGTGCCCGTCCCAGGCCAGGTCCGTGGTGGACTCGCCCGGCCCGGCCGCCGCGTACATGTACGCAGCGATGCACTTCCCGCTCTGCGCCGCGCACAAGTCCTTCCGGTAGTCCGCTTTCCCGATGATGATGTTGCTCGCCGACAGGTTCGCGAGCACCGTGGCGCCGGCCAGCGCGGCGTACGTGCTGGGCGGGACGGGCGCCCACAGGTCCTCGCAGATCTCCACGTGCAGCGACAGGCCGTCCAGGTCGGTTGCATCGAAGATCAGGTCCCGCCCGAACGGGACCCGGCCGCTGAGGAACGGGACCTCCCGCGCCACCGCGTCCCGACCCGACGTGAACTGCCGCTTCTCGTAGAACTCACGGTAGTTCGGGATGTACGTCTTGGGGACGATCCCCAGGAGCTCGCCCCGGTGGATGACCAGCGCGCAGTTGAACAGCTTCCCTTCGAATCGCAGCGGTGCCCCCACCAGCAGCACCGGGCACAGGTCGGCGCTCGCCTCGATCACCCCGCGCACGGCGTCCACCGCGGCGTCCAGCAGCGCGTCCTGGTGGAAGAGGTCGTCACTGCTGTAGCCCGTGATCCCCAGCTCCGGAAACAGCGCGATCCCCGCCTGCCGCTCGTGTGCCACGCGCGCCATCTCCAACGTGGAACCCAGGTTGAACGCAGGGTCGGCCACACGGACCCGTGGGATGCAGACGGCCGCCCGCGCGTAGCCATGACGGTAGATGTTGTGGAAATCGCGTTTCATTGGACCGCCTTCACCGCTGGTCACGTTGCCGAAGTCACCCCGGTTCACCACGTGCTTCAATCGCGAATTTCACCGCCGGGATCACGGAATCTACGCCGAATCGGATTGCAGCGTCTCTTCCGCGCCCCTGTGCGTCGCTACCGGTTCAGGTCCATGGGCACGCACTCTGTGGCTACGTGCTCGCAGAGCAGGTTCGTGTAGACCTCGGTCATGGTGACGTAGGACTCCATGTCGAAGGCCGCGCCGTGGGCGCCGGGTGGGAAGAAGCGGAGCTCGGCGTCCTTCCCGGCGCGGGCCAGCGCCGTCAGCATCTGCATGGTGTTCTGCGGGTGCACGTTCTCGTCGAGCCCGGAGTGGACGAGGAGCAGATAGCCGTCCAGCCGGTCGGCCCGGTCGATGAGCGAGGTCCGGGCGTAGCCGTCGGCGTTCTCGCTCAGCAGGCCCATGTAGCGTTCCGTGTAGATGGTGTCGTAGAGCCGCCAGTCGGTCACGGGCGAGTTGGCCATTCCAAGGGCGAAGATGCCGGGATGACGGAGCATGGTGGCCAGGGTCATGAAGCCGCCGTAGCTGGTCCCGTGGATCGCCAGGCGGTCACCGTCGACCCATGGCTGCGAAGCCAGCCACCGCCCGGCCTCGGCGTAGTCGCGAGCCTCCCACTTCCCGAGCTCGCCGTAGACGATCTCCATGAAGTCGCGGCCGTAGTTCCCCGAGCCCCGGTTGTTGACGTTCACGACGATGTAGCCCTGCTGGGCCAGGTACTGGTGCCAGCCGTTCGAGACCCATGCGTCGTAGACCCCCTGGGAGCCGGGGCCGCCGTAGATCGAAAGCAGCACCGGGTGCTCGCGGGTGGGATCGAAGTTCGGCGGGCGGATCATGGACCCGTGCAGGGTGACGCCGTCGGAGGTGGTGAGCTCGAAGATCTCGGCCGGGGAGTAGGCCACCCGGTCCACGAACTGCCGGACGTCGGCGTTGTCCTCGAGCGTTTCCAGCTTCCGGCCGCCGTCGGCCGTGGTCCACAGCTCCACCTGCGGAGGCGTGTCGGTGTTCGACCACCGGTCGATGTAGTACCGGGCGTTCGGGCCCATGTCGATGTTGTGGGTCCCCCGGGATCCGGTCAGGCGGCGCTTGCCGGAGCCGTCGAACCCGATGGCGTACAGGTGCCGCTCGAGCGGGCTCACCTCGGTGGAGGTGTAGTACACGGTCCGGCTCTCCGGGTCGATCCCTTCGACCCGCGTGACCACCCACTCGCCGCTGGTCACCTGCCCCATGAGCTCGCCATCGTAGCGGTAGCGATACAGGTGGTTGTAGCCGTCCCGGTCACTGACCCAGAAGAACTCGCGCACGCCGGCCGGGAAGTAGAAGTAGTGCTCCACGCCGGCGAAGAAGTCGTAGACGTCGATCCAGGCCTCGGAGCGCTCCTCCATGACCAGCCGGCGCTCGCCCGTGCGTACGTCGAAGAAGAAGAGCCGGAGGTGGTTCTGTGCCCGGTTGAGCGTGACCACCGCGAGGGTGTTCGGGTCGCTCGTCCAGTAGATCCGGGGGATGTAGTGCTCCTCCTCGATACCCACGTCCAGCCACTGGGTCTTGCCGCTCGCCACGTCCACCACACCGATCCGGACCTCCGGGTTCTCCGCGCCCACCTTCGGGTAGTTGATCTGGAACCAGTCGGGGTACTGCTCCTCCCAGTCGGTCAGGCGGATCACGGGGACGCCGCGCTCGTCCGTCTGCCAGTACGCGATGCGGCGGCTGTCCGGGCTCCACTTCCACGCCTGGGCGAAGCCGAACTCCTCCTCGTAGACCCAGTCGAACACGCCGTTGAAGATGCTGTCGCCGTCCACGTCCGTGAGCTGCCGCTCGTGGTTCGTGGCCAGGTCCACCACGAACATGTTGCCGTCGCGCTCGAAACCCAGCAGCTGGCCATCGGGCGAGAGGTCCGCCGTGCGCGCGTCCCGCGCCCCGAGGCGCAGCTCCTCCGTGGTCAGCGAGTAGATGTAGAAGTCCGCCAGACCCGAGTTGCGGTAGATCGGGCGGAAATTGGTCTGGAAGACGATGTTGCGGCTGTCATCGGAGAACTCGAACGACCGGTACTGGATCGGCTCGGCGGTGCCCGGCAGCGTCAGCTTGCGGGCGTCGAAGAGGACCTGGTCGACGAGCGTCTTCGGGTCGTAGACCAGGACTTCCGGGCCGCGCTCCCGGCTCCGGGCGGTGTACGTGAAGCGCTCCCCCTGGTCGATCCAGTTCACGCTCGCCGGGCCCCGCGAGCCCGACAGCCGCGCCGAGATCCCCAGCGCCTCCCGCACGCTGCCGATCTCCTGCTGTCCCTGGACGGCCACCGGTGTGGCCGTCACGAGCGCGAGTACCACGAGCCATGCACGCATCGATCGCTCTCTCCTGGTGTGTCCGGATCCGTTCGGAGCCGCGGCCCTTCAATGTCCGGCCTCCGCGGGCTGCCGTAAAGGCTTCCGCGTCACCCACCCGCCACCGCCGGACCGGCCATCACGGAAAGATCTCGTCCCGGCCAAGCACGTCCGTAAGCGTCCCGGCGAGCCGCTCCAGGTGGAGCACCGCCTCCGGCAACCCCTGGTCCACCGCCTCCCGCGCCCGGCCGATCTCCTCCGTCAGACCCTCCAACTCCGCCTCCAGGTCCGCCGGCTGTCGCCCGATCAACAGGATCCAACGCTCCGCACGGTCCAGCGCCCCGAGCGCGCCGTGCTGGTCCTCCAGACGGTAGTATCGGTACGCGTTCGTCGCAGCCGCCCGCGCACGCAGCAACGGGAGGTACACCTCCGCCAGTCCGCTCAGACGACCGCTCGCCCGCTCCAGCGCAGCAGCAGCCGCCGCGGGTGCCGTGCCCATTCGCTCACGCGCTTCCTCCACC
>JBKGZE010000015.1:0-13075 GCA_046545735.1 Gemmatimonadota bacterium
CATCGGTGTCGACCACCTCTGGCGACGACCGACGCAGGAGGCCTCGGAGCTGCTCCCACCAGCCGCGACGGCGGACCAGCACCACGCAGAGGCCGGCGGGCCCCGCGTCGACGCCTTCGACCACCTGCAGGAAGGTAACGTCCCCCAGCTCCCGGGGTACCGGGACGGAGTACCGGACGCGATGCCAGTCGAAGTCCACGCGGGGGCCGGGCGGGTCGCGGTCGTACTCGATCTCGTAGAAGACGTCGCCCTCGGCCTCGTAGACGCCGGGCGCCCGGGGCTCGCCGGAGCGGAAGAAGTACGGGTCGAAGGGCTCGCCGTGGAGTCGCTTGAAGTTCTCGTCGACGGCGTAGTCCACGTCCTCGAGGGCGTCCTCCAGCGCGAGGGACTCGAGGTGGTGCCGGAGCTCGTGGGTGACCGTCTCCCAGATCTCGTACTCCCAGTCGAACTTGGGATCGAGCTCCGAGAGGCGCTGGAACGAGCCGAAGTAGAGCACGAGCACGGAGCGGGTGGTGTCCGGGCCGCCCCAGTCGGACGGATAGCTCTCGGTGAGGCATTCGCCGAGGGTGTAGATGTCGGGCAGCGAGGGGTGAGGCTGCGCGCCTCGCTCGAGCACCAGCCCGTCGACACCCGAGCGGTAATCGTCCGGGATCTCGTTCCACACCTGTTCCGCGACGCGCTGGAACTCGGTGAACTGCACGGCCGCCTCCCGGGGCTACCCGACGGACCGGGCGGCCCGCCCCTCTGGCGCTTCCTCACGTCCGACCTCGGGGTGGGTCCGCCGGACCATCCAGCGGTTGAAGGTGAGAAAGAAGCCGAGCGCCACGGCCCACTGGGCCAGCGTGTTCCAGATGCCGAAGCGGCCCCACGGGGCCTCGGTACCGACCTGCGTGATCCACCAGACCACCAGGACCACGGCCTGCACCACCACGAGCCGGATCGCCCAGTCCCACCAGGCGCCGATCCGGATGTCGGCATGGGGTGTGTTGATCAGCTGCTCCCGGAACCGGGTCACCCCGTACCGGAGCACCGCGATGGCGAAGAACAGCCCGGACATCATGAGGCCGACGCCCCAGACCCAGTCCTGGTTCTGGAACACCGCCTCGCTCAGCGCCGACGGTACACCGAGGACGAAGCCCGCGCCGGCGACCATGAAGAGCGCCCGCCGCCGCGGCAACCCTCCGTCCACCAGGACGCGGGTCGCGAGCTCGACCATGGAGATGAGGCTCGACCAGGCGGCGAACATGAGGGCCAGGAAGAAGAGGCTCATGAAGAAGCGACTGCCCGGCATGGCGTTGAACAGCTGGGGCACCCAGATGAACGTGAGCCCCTCGTTCCCCGCGCCCACGATCTCACTGGCGGCATCGGGCATCACGCTGAAGACGGTACACAGGACCAGGATCCCGGCCATGAGCGACACGCCGTTGTTCCCGAACCCCAGCATGAAGGCGTTCAGCGTCGTGTCTTCCCGTTTCCGCATGTAGATCGCGTAGGTCAGGATCAGGCCCCAGCCGGCGCCCGTGTCCCACGCGTTCTGGGTCAGCGCGGCCAGCCACACTCGATGGTCCGAGAGCCCCTCCAGCGACGGCGTGAACAGGAAATTGAGTCCGGCCGTGGCGCCCGGAAGCGTCAGTGCCCGGATGACCAGCACCACCACCAGGACGAACAGGCTCGGGATCAGGACACTCGCCGCCCGCTCGATCCCCTGCACTCCCCGCGCGACCACCCACGCCGCCAGCACCACGGCCACAGCGTGGAACCCGAGCACCTCCGGCCCCCACGCGAACCCCTCCCACACCGCGCCCGGCTCGGCACCGCTCAGCTCGCCGCTCAGCGCGCCCCAGAAGTACCGGATGGTCCAGCCCATGACCACCGTGTAGTAGAACATGATGGCCGTGGCCGTCCACGCGATCCACGCCCCCATCCACGCGAACTTCGGCCCCACCAGGCGACTGAACGCGCCCACCGGGCCGTAGCGGGTCTCCCGCCCGATCGCGAACTCCACCAGGATGAGGGGCACGGACCACAGAAGGAGGAAGACCACCCAGGCCACGAGGAACGAGCCGCCGCCGTTGGATGCGGCGATCCGGGGGAACCGCCAGATGTTACCGGTCCCCACCGCCATGCCGAGCATGGCGAGCATCATCCCCCAGCGGCTGGAAAATCGCGACATCGCTCTTCGTGTGGTTTCGATGTTCGATCCCGGCGGCTCGCTGTCGCTCGCCTGCGGGACCCGCTCGCGCGGGGTTCGATCCCCGGCGGCTCGCTGCGCTCGCCGCGGAGACCCGGCTACGCCGGGGTTCGATGCCTCGGTCGCTGTCGCTCCCTCGGCACCCCGCGGAGCGGGGGTTCGGGAACCGCCCGCAAGCGCCTACCGCACCTCACCTACCCGAACGCCCGCACCCCGCGGGCTCGAGGCCGCACCCGCGGCCGAGATCGAACGCCCGCCCCGCGGGCTCGAGGCCGCACCCGCGGCCGAGATCGACCCTCGCTACCCGATCCGCTCGCGCACGTACTCGACCACCCGGTCCATGGCGACCCGAACCTGCTCGAGCGTGTCCCGCTCTCGGACGGTCACCGTCTGGTCTTCGGCGGTCTGGCCGTCGACGGTGATGCCGAGGGGTGTACCCGCCTCGTCCTGGCGGCGATAGCGTTTACCGATGGAGCCGCTGGCGTCGTAGAACGAGTTGATCCCGGCGCGCTTGAAGTGGTCGTGGATCCTGACGGCGATCTCGGGGAGGCCATCCTTCTTGACGAGGGGAAAGATGGCGGCCTTGATGGGCGCGAGCTTCGGGTGCAGCCCGAGGACGACCCGCTGCTCGCCCTCGACCTTCTCCTCGCGGTACGCGTCGGCCAGGACCACCAGCGCGGTCCGGTCGGCGCCGGCGGACGTTTCGATGATGTAGGGGATGTAGCGCTTGCTGTTGTCCGTCGGGTCGATGTACTCCATCCGCTTCCCCGAATGCTGCTCGTGACGGCTCAGGTCGAAGTCGGTCCGGTTGTGGATCCCCTCGAACTCCTGCCAGCCGAAGGGCAGCTCGTACTCGATGTCGAACGCCTCCTTCGCGTAATGCGCGAGCTCATCGCCCGTATGCTCGTGGTAGCGCAGCTTGGCGGGCGTGATGCCGAGCGACTTCACCCACTCCATCCGCCGCTCCTTCCAGTACTCGAACCACTTCTTGTCCTCGGCCGGATCGACGAAGAACTGCATCTCCATCTGCTCGAACTCGCGGGTCCGGAAGATGAAGTTGCCCGGGGTGATCTCGTTGCGGAACGCCTTCCCGATCTGGGCGATCCCGAAGGGGACGCGCTGGCGCGCCGTGGTCACCACGTTCTGGAAATTGACGTAGATGCCCTGGGCGGTCTCGGGACGCAGGTAGACGATGTTCGCCTCCTCCTCCACCGGCCCCATGAACGTCTTGAACATCAGGTTGAAGTTGCGCGGCTCGGTGAAGCCCTCGGTGGAGCCACAGACCGGGCACTGCCCGGTCTGGATCTCGGGCACGTCGGCCCGGAAGCGGCGGTGGCAGTTCCGGCACTCCACCAGCGGGTCGGTGAATCCTTCCACGTGACCGCTCGCCACCCAGACCTCGGGGTTCATCAGGATGGCCGCATCGAGCCCCTCGATGTCGTCGCGCTCGTGGACCATGGAGCGCCACCAGAGCGCCTTGATGTTGTTCTTCAGCTCCACGCCGAGGGGACCGTAGTCCCACACGGAGCCGGTGCCGCCGTAGATCTCCGAGGACTGGAACACGTAGCCCCGCCGCTTGCACAGCGAGACGAGCTTCTCCATCAGGTCGTTCGTATCGTTGTTGGTCATAAGGCCGCTGAAACTATGAGCGACGCCGTCCTGCCAGCAAGCGAGGCAGCGACTTTGCCACCAGGCGCCGCAGGCCCGCGGCGTCCAGCTCGTCGCCCTGGCCGGTCGCGAGCCAGACCCCGGAGGGCACACGCTCGTCCGCCTGTCCCGCCACCAACAGGCACGGCACGCCGGCGGCCCCGCACCGGCGCAGCACCTCCCCCGTCACCTTCCCCATGGACGCGGACTGGGCGTCCCAACGCCCCTCGCCCGTGACGACGATCTCGGCCTCCTCGAGGGCCGCGTCGAAGTGGACCGCGTCAAGCACCCAGTCCGCGCCCGGGTGCGGCTCGGCGCCCAGGAACGCGGCGAACGCCGCGTCCAGCCCGCCCGCCGCGCCGGCGCCCGGCAGGTCGGCCACATCGCGGCCGAGCTCGCGCTGGATCACCTGCGCCCACCGGGCCAGGGCGCGCTCGAGCCGGACCACCTGCTCGGGCGTGGCCCCCTTCTGAGGGGCGAAGATCGGCGCCGCGCCCCGCGAGCCAAGAAGAGGGTTGGTGACATCAGCCAGCACCGTGAGCGGGGGTAGACCCGGCGGCTCCGCCGGCGGCTCGATGGCCGCCAGCTGGACCAACCCGGCGGGGCCGGGCGGGATCGGTTCGCCTCGCTGGTCGAGGAGTCGCCACCCCAGGGCCCGCACCATCCCGGCGCCGCCGTCCACGGTGGCCGAGCCGCCGAGGCCGACCACCATCCGGGCCCGGGCCGGTGCAGCCTCCGCGGCGGCCAGGAGGAGCTCACCGACACCGCGCGTATCGGCGCGCAGCGGCGCCCGGAGCGGCTCGGGGACCAGGTGGAGACCGCACGCTTCGGCGGTCTCGACTACCACGCGCTCCGGCTGCACGAGGTAGCGGGCGGTCACGGAGATCCCCAGCGGCCCGGTCACCCGGGCGCCGCGCCCCCGACCTCCGCCCGCGGCCTCCAGCGCGATGAGCATCCCGTTCCCGCCGTCCGAGAGGGGCTGCTCCCGGATGTCCGCACCCGGGACGGCCTCGCGGATGCCGGCGGCCATGGCGCTCGCCACCTCGCGGGCGCTCAGCGTGCCCTTGAAGGTGGTGGGACAGACCAGGATCATGGGAAGGACCCGGCGGGCACGGCCGCGCGCAAGGGGCTGTCGAGAGGCTGTGGAGGATCGACGAGGACGGCGCGCGGGTCCATCACGTGCCGTGATGCTGCCGCGTTTCCCGTTCGGTCGCGGGCTTCCGGCGCACCTCGATCTTGAGGAGACCGAGGTGCCGTGCCATCAGGAGGTAGCTGGCCCAGAGCACGACGCCACCGAACGCGACCACCCCGAGGAACCCGCTCGCCGCGAACGTGCAGAGCGCGCCGAAGGTGAAGAACATGACGGCGATTCCCGCCAGCCCCAGGTCGCGTTCGCCTTCCGTCAGGAGCCGGTGGCGGGCGACGGCGAACGCGGCTCCGGCGCCGGCAAAGCCGATCAGCGCGAACAGCAGCAACATCAACCGCATCCCCTGCAAAGTCACCATGATCGCCGCCGTCCCTCTTCCGTTCCAGGTCCACCCCCTCGCCCCCCTATCGGTGGTGCAAGGGGCGTTCCCGGTCAGAAGACCTTGACCGTCACGTACTTCGTCGGGTTCGCCTGGACGTCGGCGGCGAGCGACCGCACCTCCCGCAGGGTAGCTCCGAGCTCGGCGTACAGTGACGTGTCATTGACGAGGCGGCCCAGCGTTCCCTCTCCCCGGTCCACCTTCGCCATGACGGACGCCAGCGACTGAAGCGAGGTGCCCATGACGTGCACGGCGTCCGTGGTGGCCCGGGCCGTGGCCCGGACCTCCGCCAGCGTCTCCGCCGTGGCCGTGCCGGCGCCGGCGCTCTCCATCTCCTCGGCCGTCCGTCGGAAGGCGGCGGCGGCCAGGGAGAGCTCGGCGAAGGCAGCCCTCAGCTCGAGGGCGGCCTCCGGGAGGACCGACGCGGTGGCGCGGAGGTCGCCGACCGATCGGGGCGAGAGGAGCGAGTCGGCGGACGCCATGAGGGTGCGGGCCTGGCTGCCGAGCTCCGTGGCGAGTTGCGGCAGCGGCTGTTGGACCATGCCCTGAATCGTGTCGCCACCATCGAGGGTCACGAGCGCGTCGCCGGGGATCAGCTCCACGGAGTGGGTACCGAAGACGTCGGAGCTGGCCATGGCCCTGGTATCGGCCGGGAGCCGCAGGCCGTCGTCCACCTTGATCCGGACGGTCACCCGCTTCGGGGCGTGGAGGGTGACTTCGCGCACGGTCCCCACCTTCACGCCGTTGAGCTGTACCGGACTGCCGCGGCCGAGCCCGGCGCCATCCTCCATGACGATCACCACGTCGTCGCCACCCACCCCGATGGGATCGCCCATGAGGAAGAAGAAGCCCCAGATGAAGACGCCGCCCGCCAGGAGGACCAGGAGCCCGAGGGCCGTCAGGTTTCGAACGTGGTATTCCATTTATCTCTATCCCCTCATCGTCACGCCGCGGTGCCGAACCGCCGGCTCATGAACCGCCGCACCACGGGGTCCTCACTCTGCAGGATCTCGTCGGGCGTACCGCACGCCTGGAGGCGCCCGTCCGTCAGCAACGCCACCCGGTCCGCCACCTGGAACGCCGACTCCAGGTCGTGGGTGACCACGATGCTGGTTACGCCCAGGTCGTCGGCCAGCTCCACGATCAGCCGATCGATGATGTCCGCGTTCACCGGGTCGAGCCCGGTCGTGGGCTCGTCGTACAGAACGTAGCGCGGGCCGCTCGCGATCGCCCGCGCCACGCCCACCCGCTTCCGCATCCCGCCCGACAGCTCCGCAGGGTAGTGCCCCAGCACGGCCGGGTCCAGGTTCACGCGTCGCAGCAGCTCCGCCGCACGGTCCGACGCGCGCGATGGCGGGAGAAGGTCGTCCTCGTCCTGGATCGCCAGCGCCAGGTTCTCCAGCACCGTCATCGAGTCGAACAGGGCCGCGTGCTGAAAGACGTAGCCGACCGTCTTCCGCACCCGCTTCAGCTGCGCCGGCCCCGCCTCCCCGATGGATACGCCGTCCACCGTGATCCGGCCGCGATCGGGTCGGAGCAGGCCGATGGCGTGCTTCAGCAGCACGCTCTTGCCCGTTCCGGACGGTCCCAGCAGGACCAGGGTTTCACCCTCCCGTACCGTCAGGTCCACGCCCCGGAGCACCGTCTCTCCGCCGAACGTCTTCCAGACACCGTGAAACTCGATCATCACGCCACCTTCAGCAGCGGGATCATGAGCAGGTCCAGGATCATCACGGCCACCGTGGTGGTGACCACCGCCGCCGTCGTGGTCCGGCCCACGCCGGCGGCCCCGCCTCGCCCTTCCAGGCCGATGAAGCAGGCCAGGAACGTGATGGTGACCCCGAACACCGCCGCCTTGATCACCGAGTAGAAGAGGACCCAGGGGCGGAAGTAGAACCGCACCCCGAAGAGGAACTCGGCGCTCGTGAGCCCCTCCTGCGTCAGGATGCCCACCATCCAGCCGGAGAAGATGCCCATGGCGTCCGCCAGCACCACGAGCGACGGCACCACCAGGGCGCCGCCGACCACCCGCGGCACGATGAGCAGCGTGACCGGGTCGCGCCCGACGGCGTAGAGCGCGTCGATCTGCTCGGTCACCTTCATGGTTCCGAGCTCCGCAGCGATGCTGGCGCCGAGCCGTCCGATGAGCACGATGGCCGTGAGCACCGGGCCCAGCTCGGTCAGCACCCCCGCAGTCACAATGCTGCCGGTCACCCAGGCCGGCAGGCCGCCGGCGAACTGCGCGCCCGTCTGCTGCGACGCGATGGCCCCGCCGATCAGGGCCATGAAGAGCACGAGCGGGAGCGACTGTATGCCCATGACGTACGCCTGGCTCAGCGACGCATGGAAGTACTTCCGCGGGAAGCGCAGGGTCCCGAGGATGGCCGCGCCGAGCAGCGCGCCCCGCCCGATCCGCTCGAGCCCGGTTTGGGCCACTCCGATCACGTCGGGCGCGCGCAGCCCGGCTCGCTCGATCACGGGGCGGTCAGTCCACGGCCGGATCAGGCCGCCCGCCTGGCTCGGGCGTCGCTTCGGGCTCCGGCTCCGTCCAGAGGGTGAGCGCCAGCAGGATCGCGCCGATCGTGATTCCGGCGTCGGCTACGTTGAACGTCCAGAAGCGGGTGCCCCCGACCCCCACATCGATGAAGTCCACGACGCCGGCGGCGCCCCGAAGCCGGTCGTAGAGGTTGCCGAGGGCGCCGCCGGCGATGAGGCCGATGGCCGCGACCTGGACGCGGCGATCCGCCGGCGTGGTCCGGTACATGGCCACGAGCGCCACGAGCGCCACCAGGGTCAGGACGATGAAGACCACACGGGAGGCCGGCCCGACGTGCATCCCGAACGCCGCGCCCGGGTTGTACGCCAGCGTGAACCGCACCACCTCTCCGAGCACCGCCTGGGGCGTGTGCAGCACAAGGGCGTCCTCGGCGATCCGCTTGGTCCCGCAGTCTGCCAGGAGGAGCCCGAGGAGCAGCGGCCAGAACAGCCGCGCCTTCTTCAATCGTTCCACTCTGCCCGTCTCGTCTTCCGTGCCCGCGTACGTCCGCGCTGTCGCCGGTGGTACGTCAGAACCGGCGAAAGGGTCCCTCGAGAGACCGCTGACTGCCGAAATCAACTGGGACTGTTCAGGATCCGGTCGATCAGCTCGCGATTGCTGTCCGTACGCTTCATGAAGGCGAGGAGCTTCTCCATGGCGTCGGCCGGGTGGTCGTCGCTGAGCTGGCGCCGCAGGAGGTGCGAGACCCGGAGCGCCTCGTCCGTGAGCAGCAGCTCCTCCTTCCGGGTGGCGCTCCCGATCAGGTCGATGGCCGGCCAGATCCGCTTGTCCGCCAGCTCACGGCTCAGAACCAGCTCGCTGTTGCCCGTGCCCTTGAACTCCTCGAAGATGACGTCGTCCATCCGCGAACCCGTGTCCACCAGCGCCGTGGCGATGATCGTCAACGAGCCGCCCCCCTCGTTGCGGGAGATGTTCCGGGCGCTGCCCAAGAACCGCTTCGGCTTCTCCAGCGAGTTGGCGTCCAGCCCGCCCGAAAGCGTCCGGCCGCTCCCCTCCTCCACCGTGTTGTATGCCCGGGCCAGCCGGGTGATGGAGTCGAGAATGATGACCACGTCGTCGCCCATCTCCGCCCGGCGACGCGCCCGCTCCAGCGTGATCTCCGCCACCGTCACGTGCCGCTCGGCCGGGTGGTCGAAGCTCGACGAGATGACCTCGCCGAACCCCGTGTTCTCCATCTCCGTCACCTCTTCCGGACGCTCGTCCACCAGGAGGATGAGGAGCTCGGACTCCGGGTAGTTCGTGACGATCCCCTCGGCGATCGCCTGGAGCACCATCGTCTTCCCCGCCTTGGCAGGGGCCACGATGAGCGCGCGCTGACCCTTCCCGAACGGGCAAAGGAGATCGATGATTCGGTTCGTGTAGTCCGGCTGACCGCGCCGCCTCAGGCCGCACTCCAGGACCAGCTGCTCGTCCGGGTGCAGCGCGCTCAGGCGGTTGAAGTTCGGACGCTGACCGACCTCCTCCGGCGCCCGGTCGTTCACCCCCACCAGCCGCGTCAACGGAGCACTCTTGCCGCGGCCCGGTGCCTTCCCCACCTCCCCGGTGATCTCGTCCCCGGTCCGGAGGTTGAATTTCTGCACGAGCTTCTGGCCCACGTAGATGTCGTTGTCGCCGGGGACGTAGCCATCTTCCTTCCGACGGATGAACCCGGAGCCGCTCGAGAGAACCTCGAGCACGCCCAGGGGGGCTTCCTTGATCACGTTCTGCCTCTGTTCCTTCGCTGTTCTTTGCATGGTTGCCCGGCCCGACCGGACCGCAGCCCGAGTGTGTTCGCTCCTCGCCGGAAGCGCTCAGCCCCGCCAGCCTTTGCCCAGCCCACCGGCTACCCACCAGCGGGCTGTTCGCCGAAACCGCGGACCGCTCTGCTGACCGTACGGGGGACGGGCCTGGTTCGTGCCGAAACGGCTCGATGATCGGCTGCCAGCTCTCGGCACCCCTGCCGAGTACCGGACCCGCGTGAGCACTGCCCCGGGGAATCCGCGCCGCGCCGATGGCCAGGTTGGCCAGAGATCCGACGCCAGGGTGGACGCGAGAACCTCACCACCCGCCCGCCCTCCACCTACAGGACGCATGTCGGCGTCGTTTCGTTGGCACGGCGATCCGGCAGCCTCACCCGCGCTGCCGAAACCTTCATAGTGCACGGAATCGTCCCGCGCCGCCAGGCCTCGGGATCTTCGACTCCGCCCCTCCGAACCCCGCCGATGGCGGATTGCATGTTTCGGACCGTGGAGGGGTAGTGGAGCTGACCGGGCTCGAACCGGTGACCCCCTGCTTGCAAAGCAGGTGCTCTCCCAACTGAGCTACAGCCCCGAACTATCTTCGAAATTGGCCGCAGGCGCCAACGTGTGGCGCGTCCGAAGCCGGTGCCCCGCGGCAGCCCGCAAGTTATACCCGGATACCCGTTCGGGCAAAGAGGGATCCGACCTCTTGCCATCGGGACAGCGGCTTGTCGTCTGCGACGCCGTCCGGCGCTTCCGCCTTCCCTCGTATGGAAGGCCTTCCGGGCGTGGCCGGAGCCGCAGGAGGGCCGTGCCGGAACGGGCCTTGCCAGGCCCCGGGAGAGCAGAAGTGTGGAGCAGGAAGCACCAGGCGCTGCACGGTTGGCATTCGGTGGTGGGAGTCGGCTGAAGGTCTCCGGCCGGCTGACTGTCGATCGAGCAGGACGCTCGTGGCTTCCGCCCAGACCTGACTGTTCAAGAGGCTGTCATGCTCGGCATTCTGTCGGTGCTGGTCATCCTGGCGCTGTCGATCCTGATCACCCGGGTCGCGACGGTGGCGCTCACCCACACCGGCCTGTCCCGGCAGTCCGCCGCCTTCCAGTCGCGATCCGCCTTCACGGGCGTGGGCTTCACCACGGGCGAGGCCGAGAGCGTGGTGGGTCACCCGGTGCGCCGGCGGATCATCGCCGGGCTGATGCTGCTGGGGAACGTGGGTATCGTGACGGCAATCAGCTCCCTGATCCTCGGGTTCGTGGGCGCCGGGGATGGAGGGAGCGGCGGGCGGACGCGGCTCCTGATCCTGATGGGTGGCGTGGCAGCCCTGATCGTGTTCGCGTCCAGCCAGTGGGTGGACCGCTGGCTCTCCGCCGCCATCAGCCGGGCTCTCGATCACTGGACCCGGCTCGAGGTTCGCGACTACGAAGAGCTCCTCCATCTTTCCGGCGACTACCGTGTCCGGGAGCTGCGGGTTGACGAGGAGGATTGGATGGCGGGGTGCACGCTGGGCGAGCTGCGGCTGAGGTCGGAAGGGGTGAACGTGCTCGGGCTGGAGAAGCGGGACGGTGATTACGTCGGGGTCCCGAGAGGGGAGACCCGTCTCGAGCCGGGTGACACGGCGCTGGTCTACGGCCGGGCCGGCGCGATCGAGAACCTGGACGAGCGGCGGAGGGGCGCGGAGGGCGATCGGGAGCATCGCGAGGCCGTGGCCGATCAGGAGGCCGTGAAGCAGCGGGAGAGCGCTCAGCAGGAGGAGAGGGCGCGGGACCTGGACGAGCGCGGAGGAAAACGTGGCCCGCCCCCGTTCGGCCGGGTGAAGACGTGACCCTGGAAGGCTGGCTGACCCTGGGCCTCACCGCCCTGGGGTTCGGCCTGTTCCTCTGGAACCGCTACCGTCCCGATGTGGTAGCGCTCGTCCTTGCCGCCACACTTGCCGTGACGGGGCTGGTGACTCCGGCCGAGGCCGTGAGCGGGTTTTCCAACGAAGCCACGATCGCCGTGGCGCTGCTCCTGGTCCTTTCCACCGGGCTCTCCCACACGGGGGCGGTAGAGGTCATTGCCCGCCATACCGTACGTCTCGCGGGCCGGAGTGAGATGCGGCTCCTGCTCCTGGTCGTGCTGGTGGTGGTGCCCCTGAGCGCGTTCGTGAACAACACCGCCGCCGTGGCCATCCTCCTCCCGGCCGTCCTCGGCGCGAGCCGGCAGGTGGACGTGGCGCCCTCGCGGGTCCTCATGCCGCTGTCGTTCGCGAGCCAGTTCGGCGGGACGCTCACGCTCATCGGGACGAGCACCAATCTCCTGGTGGCCGGGCTCGTGCTGGACCTGGGATTCGAGCGGATCCGCATCTTCGAAGTGACCGCGCCCGCCCTGGTGGTTACGGCGGCCGGACTCCTGTACCTCCTGACCGTGGGGCGGTGGCTGGTCCCCACCCGCGAGGGGTCGCGGGACCTCCTCTCCAGCTACGAGCTCCACGAATATCTGACCACTGTCCGCATCCGCCCCGGCTCGTCCCTGGCCGGTCGCACGATCGCCGAGAGCCGGTTCGGCATCGAGCGCGACCTGCTGGTGGTCCGTGTGGAATCGGAGGATGGCCGCGTGGTGGCCGCCCCCGGCGCCTCGACCCTGCTCCGGGAGGGCGACCTGGTGCTGGTGGAAGGCAAGGTCCGGGAGATCGCGGCCATGCTCGAAGCGGAGGGGCTGGACATCCAGGGGGCGGACCCCAGCCTGCCCGATCCGGCCGAATCCGAGGAGAGGGAGGAAGACGCCGTGCGCTTCGCGGAGCTTCTGGTTCCGACCCGGTCGCCCGCCATCGGCCGGACGCTTCGGGAGCTGCGCCTCCGGACCCGGTACGCGGCGAGCATACTCGGGCTCCGGCGGCACGGTGAGGCGGTGAGGGAGAATCTGGGCGACGTGAGGCTCCGACCCGGCGACATCCTGCTTGGCCAGGGCCGCGCGTCCGCCCTGCACGAGCTCCACGAGAGCGGGCGACTGACGCTCGTGGGTCCTGTGGATATTCCACCCCGGCGCCGCCGCAAGCTCTGGTGGGCCGTACTCGCCATGGCTCTGACCGTGGGGCTGGCGGCTCTCGGGGTGCTGCCCATAATGATCAGCGCGATGGTGGGCGTGGTCCTGCTCCTCCTGACCCGCACGGTCCGCCCCGAGGAGGCCTACGAGGAAATGGACTGGATGGTGGTGGTCCTGCTGGCCGCCATCATTCCTCTCGGGATCGCCCTTCAGAAGAGCGGCGCGGCTACCCAGCTGGCGCTGTGGATCGCTACGCTGGCGGGACCCCTCGGCCCTTACGGCCTGCTCGCCGCCGTCTACGTCCTCACCAGCATCCTCACGAACGTGGTGTCCAATGTGGCGGCCGCCGCCATCGTGCTTCCGGTTGCCGGCGCCCTGGCCACCGCCGCCGGCCTCTCGCCCACACCCTTCGCCG
>JBKGZE010000016.1:0-13071 GCA_046545735.1 Gemmatimonadota bacterium
GGCGCCGGACTCGGCGCTGGCGCGGTCCGTGGACCAGGCGCCGGTCCGGGTCCTGGTGGGGGCCGATGCCGCTCCGGATCGGATCCAGCGGCTGCGGGATGCGGGGGTGGACGTGGCCGCGGTGCCGGGCGCCGGAGACCGCCTGGACCTGGCCGCGGCGCTGGACCGGCTCTGGGCGGACGGCGTCCGGACGGTCTTCTGCGAGGGCGGCGGTCGCCTCGGTGCGGCCCTCCTGTCCGCCCGACGCGTCGATCGGCTTTATCTTATCTACGCGCCGACGATCTTCGGGGAGGCGGGCGTTCCCGCCTTCCCCGGCGCGGTGGAGTTCCGTGGGAAGTGCGTGGACGTACAGAGCCTGGGTGGCGACATCCAGGTCACCATAGATGGGGGTGGCTGATGTTCAGTGGTATCGTGGAAGCGGTAGGTCGGATCGAGGAAGTCGAGGTGGTCGACAACGGGCGACGGTTCCGGATCGTCGCCCCGTTCGCCGGCGAGCTGGGCCAGGGCGACTCGGTGGCCGTGGAGGGCGTGTGCCTGACGGCCACCGACGTCGACGCGGAGAGCTTCGTGGTGGAAGCGATCGCGACGACTCTCTCGCGCACCACCATGGGCGAGCTGGGCGAGGGCTCGAGCGTGAATCTGGAGCGGGCGCTGGCCCTCGGCGACCGGCTGGGCGGGCACATCGTCCAGGGCCACGTGGACGCCGTAGGCGAGGTGGTCGCCGTGACGCGGGAGGGGGAGCACGTGCTCCTCGACGTCCGGTTGCCCGAGGTCGTCTCCGAGGTCACCGTGCTGCACGGCTCCATCGCCATGGCCGGTGTGAGCCTGACCGTCAACGCCATGCCGGAGGCGGACGTGGCGCAGGTAGCGCTCATCCCCTTCACCTGGGACCACACCACGCTGCGGGACCTCCAGCCCGGGGACGGGGTTAACCTGGAGGGGGACATGCTGGGTCGGTTCGTGGTGGACTACATGAAGAAGCGGGGCCTGGGAGCTGGGGCATGACGGAAGAGCGCAACAACGACAAGCCGGTGTTCGATTCGGTCGAGGACGCCATCGCGGACATCCGTGCCGGCAAGATGGTGATCGTGGCGGATGACGAGGACCGCGAGAACGAGGGCGACCTGGTCATCGCGGCGTCGAAGATCACGCCGGAGGCGGTCAACTTCATGGCGAGCAAGGGCCGGGGGCTGATCTGCGTGGCCATGACGCCCACGCGGGTGGAGCAGCTGGGGCTGCCGCTGATGGCCGAACAGAATACGGAGACCTTCCGGACCGCGTTCACGGTCAGCGTGGACGGGCATCCGCGGTTCGGCGTGACCACCGGGATCAGCGCCCAGGACCGGGCGAAGACCATCGAGCTCCTGGTCGACCCGGAGACGAGACCGAGCGACCTGCGGCGACCCGGCCACGTTTTCCCGCTCCGGGCCGTGGCCGGTGGCGTGCTCCGGCGCGTGGGTCAGACGGAGGCCTCCGTCGACCTCGCCCGCCTGGCCGGGCTGCCGCCCGCGGGCGTGATCTGCGAGATCATGAACGAGGACGGCACCATGGCCCGGCGCCCGGAGCTGGAGGCGTTCGCGGCCGAGTACGGGATCAAGTTCATCACGGTGGCCCAGATCGTCGCGTACCGGCTCTCGAACGAGCGGCTCGTGCGGCGGATCGCCGAGGCGGCACTCCCCACCGAGTGGGGCGAGTTCCGGGTGGTCGGGTTCGAGAACCAGGTGGACGGGCTCGAACACGTGGCGCTGGTGAAGGGTGATGTCCACGGCCACCCGGACGTGCTGGTGCGGATGCACTCCGAGTGCCTCACGGGCGACGTCTTCCACTCCCAGCGATGCGACTGCGGACGGCAGCTGGAGGCGGCCATGCGCCAGATCGGGGAAGTGGGGCGCGGGGCCATCGTCTACCTGCGCCAGGAGGGGCGCGGCATCGGGCTGGCGAACAAGATCCGGGCGTACGCCCTCCAGGACTCGGGGCAGGACACGGTGGAGGCCAACGAAACGCTCGGCTTCAAGCCGGATCTGCGGGACTACGGGATCGGCGCCCAGATCCTGCTCGACCTGGGCCTGAGCACCATCCGGCTGCTGACCAACAACCCGCGCAAGATCGTGGGGTTGGAAGGGTACGGGCTCACGATCACCGGCCGGGAGCCCATCCAGGTCGAGCCCACCGCACACAACCAGGGGTACCTGGAGACGAAGCGGACCCGGCTCGGGCACATCCTGCCCAAGACCGTGGACCCGGCCCTCGGCGATGGCACGGCCGCTCACAGCTCCGCAGGGAAGAACGGCGGCTCGGGCGACCACGCCGACGAGGCCGGCCGCGCCAGTGCGCCCGTCGAAGGAGAGGCGGGGGCGTGAGCATGGAGCGCAACGAGTCGATCCGGGGCGAGGGGCTCAGAATCCTCGTCGTCGTCTCCCGGTTCAACGAGGTGGAGACGGAGCAGCTGTTCGACGGCGCCCGCGACTGCCTGCTCGAGCACGGCGTGGCCGAATCCGACATCGACGTGGTCCGCGTCCCCGGAGCCTTCGAGCTCCCGGGGATCGTCGGGGTGGCGCTGCGGCACGGCGACCATGACGGGATCGTGGCGCTCGGGTGCGTGATCCGTGGGGAGACGCCGCACTTCGACTACGTGGCCGGGGAGGCGGCGCGGGGGCTCCAGGCGCTCGCCGTCCACCACGATGTCCCCATCGGCTTCGGCGTCCTCACGACCGACACCCGCGAGCAGGCACTGGCCCGGGCGGGTGGGCCGAAGGGCAACAAGGGGTGGGACACCGCCCTCACCGTCCTCGAGATGGTGCACCTGTACCGGACGCTGCGCTGACGTGCGGGAGCGATCCAAGGCCCGGGCCTGGGCACTCCGGGTCCTGTACGCGTGGGATGCCCGCGGGGACGCGCCGCTCGAGGTCGTGCTGGACGAGTTCATGACTCGACGCCGCATCGCCGCCGGTCGCCGTTCCTACATCCGACGGCTCCTCGGGGCGGTGGCCGAGGACCCGGCGCGGCTGGACGCGACCGTGCAGGGCTGTCTCAGCAACTGGCGGCTGGACCGGCTCGCGGTCATCGACCGGAACATCCTCCGGCTGGCCGCGGCGGAGATGCTCTACCTCGACGATGTGCCCCCCCGGGTCTCGATCCAGGAGGCGCTCCGCCTCGCGGAGCGCTACGGCACCGATCAGAGCCCCCGGTTCGTGAACGGCGTCCTGGACGCCCTGATGAAGCGCCTCGAACGGGAATGAAGATCCTGGTGGTCAACTGGCAGGACCGGTTGAACCCACAGGCGGGCGGAGCGGAGACGCACCTGCACGAGATCTTCGGCCGGCTCGCCGGGCGGGGTCACGCGGTGACGCTGCTGACCTCCGGCTGGGCCGGGAGCGCCACGCCGGAGCAGGTCGATGGGATGGAGGTGCATCGGGCGGGCGGCCGCTATACATTCAACCTGGCCGCCCCGGTATACTACCGGAGGCGACTGAAGCACGACGCATTCGACATCATGGTCGAGGACCTGAACAAGGTGCCGCTCCTCTCGCCTGCGTGGGCGAAACACCCCCTGGCCCTGCTGGTGCATCACCTCTTCGGGGCCACGGCCTTTCAGGAGGCGAAGCTCCCGCTGGCAACGGCCACCTGGCTGCTGGAGCGGCCTCTCGGTCGGGTCTACCACTCCGTTCCGACCATGGCCGTGTCCCGCAGCACGGCCCACGACCTCGGCCGGCGCGGGATGCCGGAGGCATCCATCGCCGTCATCCCCAACGGGGTCGACCTCGAGCGCTACTCGCCCGGGGCCCCGGACGAGCGGTTCGAGACACCGACGCTCCTCTACCTGGGGCGGCTCAAGCGCTACAAGCGGATCGACCTGCCCATCCGCGCGGTGGCGATGCTGCGCGCCGAGGGGCGGCGGGTCCGCCTGCTGGTGGTCGGCACGGGCGACCACGCCGCGTCGCTCCGTGCGCTGGTGGAGGAGCTGGGGGTGGGGGACGCGGTGGAGCTGCTCGGCTACGTGAGCGAGGCGGAGAAGCTGGAGCTGTTCCGGCGCTCCTGGGTCCACGTGCTCACCTCGCCCAAGGAAGGGTGGGGGATCACGAACCTGGAGGCGGCGGCCTGTGGGACCCCGACCATCGCCAGCGATTCCCCGGGTCTACGGGACTCGGTGGTGGACGGCGAGAGCGGGTTTCTGGTGTCGCACGGCGACGTGACGGCGCTCGCGGACCGGATGCGAGCGCTCATCGACGATCCGGCGCTGCGGCACACGATGGGCGTGAAGGCCCGGCAGTTCGCGGAGCGCTTCACCTGGGACCGGGCGGCTGCGGAGACCGAGCAGTTCCTCTCCGACGCCGCCGGAACCGTGTAGGATCACTCAACCGCGGAGGGAGCATGGACGTTCGCATCACGGCCCGGCACGTTGAGCTGAGTGAGAGCTTCACGGCGTTCGCCCACGAGCGGACCCGGAAGCTGCTGAAGTACGAGCCCCGGCTGACTGCGGTCGACCTGCTGTTCGAAGACGATCACGGCAGGTTCACGACGGAGGTGCGGGCCGACGTACCCGGGGTACCACCCCTGATCGCGCGAGCGGGGTCGGAAGATCGTCGCTCCGCGCTGGACTCCGCCATCCGGAAGCTCGGCCGCCAGCTGCGCCGGGAGCGGTCGAAGCGGCTGGATCACCAGGCGCCGCCCGCCGCGGCCCGTATCGAGGACTGACGCGGAGGCCGCGTGCAGACGCTGACCGTCGAGACGCTTTACGCCGACAAGCGGACCCCGCTGGACATGGAGCTCCTCACGCCCGAGATCCCCCTGGGGCGGGCGATCGAGGATCCGAGCGTGTCCAGCCCGGGCCTGCTCCTCACCGGGTTCGATGAGCGCTTGCCCCGGGGTCGACTCCAGGTGCTCGGAGAGACCGAGGTCGCCTACATCCGGTCCCTGTCGGACGGGGACATGGACACGGTCCTCGACCGCCTCTTCCAGCTGGAGATGCCGGCGTTGGTGGTCACGAAGCGCCTGGATGTACCTCGCTCGCTGCTGGACGCGGCCGCGGATCACCAGATCCCGGTACTGCGCACGAGCCTGAAGACGGGCGACTTCTACCGTCGTCTGCAGCCGTACCTGGAAGGGATGTTCTCGCCCACCACCACCATGCACGGCTCGTTGGCGGACGTGTACGGCGTGGGCCTCCTGTTCGTGGGGCGGAGCGGGATCGGCAAGAGCGAGTGTGTGCTCGACCTGGTCGAGCGGGGCCATCGGCTCGTGGCCGATGACCTGGTCTACGTCAGCCGCCGCGGCAACGACGTCCTCATCGCCCGGGGGCACGAGCTCCAGCGCCACCACATGGAGATCCGCGGGATCGGCATCATCGACATCCCGGCCCTGTTCGGGATCCGGGCGATCCGACAGCAGAAGCGGATCGAGGTGGTGGTCCGGCTCGTGGACTGGAACGACCAGGAGCCGTACGAACGGACGGGGCTCGAGACGGAGCAGATCGAGATCCTGGATGTAGGCATCCCCGAGGTCACCGTTCCGCTGAACCCGGGCAAGAACATCACGGTGATCGCGGAGGTCATCGCGATGAACCACCTGCTCAAGTACTCGGGCATCCACTCGGCCGAGCGCTTCAACGCGAGCCTGCAGGCGGCGATGCGGCCGGTACGGGACTACCTCGAAGAAGATTATGAGTGAAGCGGTGCGTGGGGTGGTGGTGGCGCACGCCCGGCTGGCGGAGGCGCTGATCGGCGCGGTGGCAGAGATCGCCGGAGCCGACGAGGGGGCGCTCGTGGCGCTGAGCAACCAGGGCCTGGCGCCGCCGGCCATACGCGAGAGGCTGGAATCGCTCGTGGGGCCCGGCCCCACGATCGTCTTCACGGACCTGCGGGAAGGCAGCTGCGGGCTCGTGGGGCGGCAGGTCTGCACCGACCGCCCGGGCCGCGCCCTGGTCACCGGCGTGAACCTGCCCATGCTCCTCGATTTCGTTCTCAACCGGGACCGTCCACTCGAGGAGCTGGTGGCGCGGGTGATCGAGCGCGGGCAGAGCGCCGTCCGGCGTCAGCCGGGCCGCGGCTGACATGAGTGTCGTCCTGTTCCGCGTCGACGAGCGGCTGATCCACGGGCAGGTCGTGGTGGGGTGGGGGGGACGCCTGCGCCCGGACCGGATCGTGGTGGTGGATGACGAGCTGGCCGGTTCCCGGTGGGAGCAGGAGCTCTACTCCATGGGGATTCCCCCCGAGTTGACGGCCGAGTTCGTGACGGTGGGTCGGGCGGTAGAGCGGCTTCCGGACTGGCAGTCCGGGGCCGAGCGGGTGATTCTGCTGACCCGTGACGTGGCCACCATGAACCGGCTGGCCAGGAGCGGATTGCTCCGGGGCGAGGAGGTCAACATCGGCGGGATCCACCACGCCCCGGGTCGACGGCAGGTTCTCCGTTACGTCTTCCTGAGCGAGGACGACCGGGCGCTCCTGCTGGAGCTGGCAGGCCGCGGCGCCACCGTGGTGGCCCGCGATGTGCCCGGCGCCCGCGGCGTGGGGATCGACGAACTGGTGGACGGCCCATGACCGAGTGGCTCGCGGTGGCGCTGCTGGGGGCGCTGGTCGGACTGGACACGACCTCGTTCGCCCAGATCATGATCTCCCGCCCGGTCGTGGCCGGGGCCCTCGCGGGGGCCGTGTTCGGCCGACCGGTGGAGGGCGTCATGTTGGGCTTCTTGCTCGAGGCCTTCGCCCTGGTCACGCTGCCCATCGGGGCGTCCCGGTACCCGGAATCGGGGACGGCGGCGGTGGCGGCCACGGCGGCGCTCATGGGCACGGTGGCCGGTCCCGACCCGGGGACGCTGGTCCTCGCACTCGCTTTCGCGCTGGGCTGGGAGCGGCTGGCGGGGGAGACCGTCGTGCTCCTGCGGCGGGTGAACGGACGGCTCCTCCCACGAGGGTCGGCCGTGGCGCCCGCGGCGCTCGAACGGCGGCACCTGCTCGCCATGGCGCTGGACTTCGTGCGCGCGGGCGTGGTGACGGTGCTCGGCGCGTTCGTGGGGCTCGTCCTCCTTCGCGCCCTGGCCGGGCACTGGGCGCTGCCGGCGGAGGCGACGTGGGGCGCGCTGACGGTGCTGGTGGCCGCCATGGTGGGCGCCATGCTGCCGCTGTTCGGCGGAGCCCGGGTCCGGCGCATGGCCTGGGTCGTGGGGCTCGCGGCAGGGGTCGCGGCCGGGGTGACGTTGTGAGCGGCAGGGTGGGGGAGGCCGTGAGGGCGCGTCGCGGCGTGGAGTGGGCCGTGCTGTTGCGGTCGCTGGCCGTGCAGGGATCGTTCAACTACGAGACGCTGACCGGCAGCGGCTTCGGTTTCGCGATCCTGCCGGCCTTGCGCAGGATCCATGGCGGCGACCGGGAGGCGCTGGCGGCTGCGGTGCAGCGGCACGCTGGGGCGTTCAACAGTCATCCGTACCTGGCGCCGCTGGCGCTGGGGGCGGTGATCCGGCTGGAGGAGGAGGGAGAGGACCCGGAAGTGATCGACCGATTCAAGGCGGCGTTGCGCGGGTCGCTCGGCACCATGGGCGACCGGCTGGTCTGGACAGGGTGGCGCCCGGCGTGTGTGCTCGGCATGCTGGCGCTCCTCCTGATGGGGCTGCCATGGTGGTTCGCCATCCTCGCGTTCCTGGTCCTCTACAATGTCGGGCACTTCGGGCTCATGGTGTGGGGGCTCTCGGTGGGGCTCGCCGAGGGTCGCGGCGTAGCGCATCGGCTGACGGGCTCGGTGCGCACCACGCTGTCGCGGGTGATGGCCGGCGGGGCGTTGCTGGCCGGGGCCGTCATCGCGCTGGTGGTCGTGCGCGGTGTGCCGGGAGCGGTCGAGCCGTCGGGGTGGCTGTGGCTGGTGCTGGCGGCGGCGGGCGCGGCGGCGGGCGCGCGATGGGGCGAGCGGGTGCGTAGGGTGGCGGTGGCCGGGGCCGTGCTGCTCGGGGTGGTGGGCCTGCTGGCGGGGCTGGCGTGATGAGCGAGACCGTCGAGCGGAGCCTGGTGATCCGGAACAAGTACGGCCTTCACGCCCGCCCCGCGGCCGAGTTCGTGAAGCGGGCGCACGCGTTCGATTGCGATGTGTGGGTCCGGAAGGGAGAGCTCGAGGTGAACGGGAAGAGCATCATGGGCATGATGATGCTGGCCGCGGAGCACGGCGCGGAGATCGTGATCCGGGCCGCCGGCGCGGATGCCGGGCGGGCCGTCGACGCGCTGTCGGCGTTGGTCGACAGTCGATTCGGGGAGGAGTAGCCCGTGAGTGAGCGTCTCGTGATGGACGGGACCCCGGCCTCGCCCGGGATCGTCATCGGCCCGGCGTACGTGGTGCTGTGGGAGCTGCCGCGGGTCCCGCACTCGACGATCCCGGCCGGCGCGGTCGCGTCGGAGCTCGAGCGGTTCCGCGAGGCCAGGGAAGCCACGCGCGTCCGGCTGGAGGAAATCAAGGCGAAGACGGCCGAGCGGCTCGGTCACGTGGAAGCCCAGATCTTCGAGCCCCAGCTCATGATGCTCCAGGACGTCGAGCTGGTGGAGGACGTGGAGGGCTACATCCGGGAGAACCACCTCTCGGCGGCCCGGGCCCTCGAGCTCCGGATGCTCGAATTCCAATCCGAGTGGCGTGGAACAGGGCACCCCATGGTCATGGACCGGCTGAACGACCTGGTCGACCTGGAGACCCGGATGCTCCGCCACCTCATGGGGCTGAGCGGGCCCGACGGACTGCTGGAGAAGATCGATCGGCCGGTCATCCTGGTCGGACGGGACTTCACCCCGAGCCTGACGGTCCAGCTGGACCCGTCCCGGATCCTCGGCCTCGCGACCGATGCCGGCACCCGCACGTCCCACTCCGCCATCCTGGCCCGGGCCCTCCGGATCCCCGCCGTGGTGGGGCTCGGTAACCTGGCCAGCGCGGTGGAGGACGGGGACGAGCTGATCCTGGACGGCCGGGCCGGTCGGGTGATCGTCTGCCCGGCCGAAGAGGAGCGGAGCGTGTACCGGGAACGGGACATCCAGGTCAGGGAGTGGGAGCAGGAGCTGGTTCTTCTGGCCCACCTGGACGCCGTCACCCCCGACCGCCAGCAGGTGACGCTGCGCGCGAACATCGACATGCCGGGGGAGGCGGAGAACGCCCGGGAGCACGGCGCCCAGGGGATCGGCCTATTCCGCACCGAGTTCCTGGTGGTGGGGCGCCGGTCGATGCCGGAAGAAGAGAGCCAGTACCAGGCTTACAAGCAGGTGGCCGCGGCCTTCCCCAGCCAGACGGTGATCATCCGCACGTTCGACCTGGGCGGGGACAAGTTCCCCCTCTTCCTCAACATGCCGACGGAAGAGAACCCCTACCTCGGCTGGCGCGCGATCCGGGTCTGTCTCGACATGCCCGACCTCTTCCGCACCCACCTCCGGGCCATGCTCCGGGCCACGGTGCACGGGGATCTGCGCATAATGCTTCCCCTCATCACCGAGCTGGACGAGCTGAAGCAGGCCCGCGTCATCCTGGAAGAAGAGGAGGACCGGCTCAACGCCGACGGGATCCCCTTCAATCCCGGCTACAAGGTCGGCGTCATGATCGAGACCCCCGCGGCCGCCCTCTCCGCCGCCCAGCTGGCCCGCTACGCCGACTTCTTCTCCATCGGGAGCAACGATCTCACGCAGTACACCCTGGCGGTGGACCGCAACAACGCCAAGCTCGCTCCCCGCTTCAGCCCGTACCATCCCGCGCTCCTGGAGATGTTCCGCCGGACCGCGGACGCGGGCCGTGCGGCGGGGCTGGAGGTGAGCGTATGCGGCGAGCTGGCCGCCAGCCCCCTCGGCATCTACCTCCTGCTGGGGCTGGGCATCACCGCCTTCAGCATGGCTCCGGCGGCGCTCCCGGAGATCAAGAAGGTCATCCGCAGCGTGTCCGCCTCGCACGCCCGCGAGCGGGTGGCCGAGGCGCTCGAGGCTCCGGACTCGGGCACGGTCCGGGAGATCCTGACCTCCGGGCTGGGCGAGTGGGTGGACCTGTCCCTCTACGCGGGGCGCTGGAACTTGTCGCGGCCCGGGTGAGGATCTACACTTCGGACATTGCCGGCGGCGGGTGAACGCGCGGGCCCGTGGCTGGATCGGGGACGTGAACCCGGGGCGCTCTGTGGAGTACACACCGGGGAGGCGGAACCCAACCCGATGAGGGCCGATGACGGAAGTCACCGTACAGAGTCTGGGGCTCGACCGGAGCTCCAACACCCCCGTGGTCATACTCCAGGAGAAGGACGGGACGCGCGTCCTTCCCATCTGGATCGGCCCCGGCGAAGCGAGTGCCATCGCCATGGAGCTGGCGGGGATGAACTTCTCCCGTCCGCTGACGCACGACCTCATGACATCGGCCATCCGGGGGCTGGGCGGAGCGTTGCAGAAGGTGATGATCACGAAGGTGGTCGACAACACCTATTACGCAGAGATGATCATCACCCGCGACGGTGAATTCTTCAGCCTCGATGCCCGCCCGTCCGACTCCATCGCCATGGCGCTTCGCATGGACGCGCGGATCTTCACCAGCGACGAGCTGCTCGAGGATACCGCCATCGAGATCGCGGACCCGTCGGAGGAGTATGAGAGCGGCTCCCTCGAGTACGAGGAGGGCGAGGAGCAGAAAGAAGGCGAGGAGTCCGGGCCTCCCAAGGACCTGAAGGAGTACCTGCGTCGCATGAATCCCGAGGACTTCGGGCGCTTCACTCCATGAGGCGCGCGCTGATCGACCGCTCGCGCACGGTCCTTCTGCTGCTCGCCGGCCTCGTGCTCCTGGGTCCCGGATCGGTCCACGCGCAGGAGCTCACGGGCGTGGCGCTCGGGCCGGACGGACAGCCGCTCACCGATACGCCCGTCGCGCTGCACCGGGTGGACGGCGGGGGCGGAGCCTTCGTGGCCACCGACACCACCACGGCCGATGGCGGGTTCCGTTTTCCGCTCGAGACGCAGGACTCGGCCACCTACTTCGCGGCGGTCCGGTTCGAGGGGCGCATGTACATCGGGCCGGGCGTGCAGGCCGGTGCGGAGCCCGCGACCGGATACATCCTGCGCGTGAGCCCCGAGAGTGAGGCGGGGGCCGTCGCCGGCGCGCTGTCGGGCGCGGCCCCGCCGCCGCCCCCGGCCCGGGCCGCGCCCCGTACCGGTCAGGCGAGCTCGGACACGGGAGCGTTCCTCCTGGTGGGGCTCCTGGCGCTCGGAGCGGCGGCGGTCTTCTTCGTGGCCGCGCCACGGTATCGGGAGCGCCGGACGCTGGACGGGGTGATCGAGCTGGCGCGGATCGAGAACGAGCTGGCCGAAACCGATTCGGCGGAACAGCGGGAGTGGCTCCAGTCGGCACGGGCCCGGCTCAGGAAGCAGCTGGCGCCCCGGAGCTGACATGCCGCTGGTCACCCTGGATGCCGTCGTACTGCAGGCGTTCCCTTACAGTGAGACCAGCAAGATCCTCCGGCTTCTGACCGCGCCTCACGGCGTGCAGAGCGTCATCGCCAGGGGGGCGCGCAGAGCGAAGAGCCGGTACGGAGGCGTTCTCGAGCCGTTCACCGATGGCGTCGCCACCTTCTACCTGAAGGAGAACCGGGACCTCCACACCCTGCGGGAGTTCGAGCTCCGCCGCCCACGGCAGGCCCTGGGGCGCGACCTGGTACGGTTCGGCGCCGCGTCCCTCCTGGCGGAGATCGTGCTCCGCACCGGCAGCGGACAGGAGTCGCCCGAGGTCTTCCACGCCGTCCGTTCCGCCCTCGCCGACCTCGAGGCGGCACCCGCCCCGCAGCTGGAGGCTGTGGCCCTCGCCCATAGCTGGGCGCTCATCACCACCCTCGGGTTCGGCCCCGCCCTCGACCACTGCGTCCACTGCGGCGGGCCCCTGCCCGAGGCCGACCTCTTCTTCGACTACGGCGCGGGCGGGTCGCTGTGCGGCGCCTGCGCAGGCGGGGCCGGGGCGGGGCGGGTCCTCCCGGCCGCGGCCCGTCGCGACCTCGTCGACCTGGCCGCGGGCCGCGTGATCCAGCTCGAGCGTACCGCCGCGCACTGGCAGCTCCTGGCCCGGTTCCTGACCTACCACCTGGTGGATGCCACCTCGCTTCGCTCCCTGGACTTCCTCGCGGAGGCCGTCCGATGAAGGGGATCGTCGGGACGGGCGGCCACATCGACCATGGCAAGACGGCGCTCATCGGCGCCCTCACCGGCGAGAACACCGATCGGCTGCCGGAAGAGCAGGCCCGGGGCATCAGCATAGACCTGGGCTTCAGCCACCTCGACCTGGAGGCCGGGCGGCTCGGCATCGTGGACGTGCCAGGCCACGAGGACTTCATCCGCAACATGCTGGCGGGGGCCACGGGCATCGACATGCTGCTGCTGGTGGTGGCCGCGGACGAGGGGGTCATGCCCCAGACCCGCGAGCACGCCGCCATCGCCGAGCTGCTCGGCGTGCACCGGGCCGTCGTGGCCCTGACCAAGGTGGATCTCATCGACGACGACTGGCTCGGGCTGGTCCACGATGACCTGGCCGACTTCCTGGCCGCGACCCCCTTCGCGGGCGCGCCGGTGGTCCCCACCTCGGCGGTGACCGGCGCCGGAATCGACGAGCTCCGCTCCACCATCGGCGCCGTGTTCACCGGCACGCGCGGCCGGCCTGACGACCTGTTCCGCCTCCCCGTCGACCGGGCCTTCACCGTACACGGGACCGGCACCGTGGTGACCGGCACCGTCTGGAGCGGGCGGCTCGAGCGGGACGCCTCCGTCCGACTGCTGCCGGGGCCGCTGGACGCCCGCGTCAGGGGGCTCCAGGTCCACGGCCGGGACGCGGACATCGTCGAAGCGGGTGAGCGCGCCGCCATCGCGCTCACCGGTGTGGCCCGGGAGGCGGTGGAGCGGGGGATGACCGTCGTCCGCGAGCCGGGCTGGGAGAGCGCATCGATCCTCACGGTCCGCCTGCGGACCCTGGCGGGCTCGGGTTGGAGCATCGGCGCGGACCAGCGGGTCCGGGTCCACCTCGGGACCGCCGAAGTCATGGCGCGGGTCACCCTCCTCGAAGCGACGACGCTCGCGGTAGTGGGGGCAGTCGGCGGCGCCGGGACGACCC
>JBKGZE010000017.1:0-12794 GCA_046545735.1 Gemmatimonadota bacterium
GTGAGGACCCTCGTCTTCCCGGAGCCGGCCCCCGCCAGCACCAGGATCGGCCCCTCGAAATGCTCCACCGCCTGCCGCTGCTCGGGGTTCAGCCCGTCCAGCCAGTCCGTCATCTCACCCCTGTCGTCGTAGCCGTCTCCGTCCGCCCGTCGCCGGGATCGTCACCTCGAATCGCGCCCCGCCCCCCGGTCGCTCCGATACCCGGATCTTCCCGCCGTGCACGTCCTCCACGATCCGGCGGGCGAGCGACAGCCCCACGCCCCAACCGCCGGGCTTCGTGGTCACGCCCGGCTCGAACAGCCGGTCCCGGACGGACCGGTCCACCCCCGGGCCGGTGTCGGTCACGAGGAATCCCACATCGCCGTCCCGGGCGAACGTCGCCAGCCGGATCCGACCACCTCGGCCCGCCAGCGCGTCCAGGGAGTTCTTCACACAGTTCTCCAGCGCCCAGACCAGGAGCACGCGGTTCGCCTCGATGTCCGGCAGCTCATCCGTGCTCCGGACGCACAGCTCCACGCCACCGCCGGCCCGTGGCAGACGCGGCCGCAGGTAGTCCTCGAGCTCCCGCATCACCGCCTCGGGCCGGACCGGCGCCAGCGCCGGCGGCTGCCCGATCAACTCGAACCGTCGGGAGACCCGCTCCAGCCGGTCCAGGTCGGCACCCACCTCCCGGGCCAGCCGCGCGTCCGTGACCATCTGCCCCCGCTCCGATTGCGGCAGCTGGAGCACCTCGTGCCACCCCTTGAGCGACGTGAGGGGTGTGCCCATCTGGTGCGCCAGCTCGCGGGCCATGGCGCTCCACAACCGCTCCCGCTCCGCCCGCAGCGCGCCCCGAACCACCACGTACCCTACGAAGAGGAGCAGGAGCGCGCCCCCGACCTGGAGCGCGGCGGCCCAGCGGAGGCGCCCGATGATCGGTGGGGAGCCGAAGTGGATCGAACCGCGCGTCTCTTCCTCGATCGGCGGCGTCCGCTCGTCCAGCACCGCCACGTACTCCAGCACACGCCCCCGGTCCACCGGATCGGAGAGGTCGGCCTCGAACGGGAGGTTGCCCACCGCGTACGGCTCGCCCTCGGCGTTGATCGCCACGATGGGCACACCCAGCCGCATGAGCTCCGACTGCAGGTCCGTCAGCGCCTGGAGCCCGGCATCCGGCTCGGCGGAGAGCAGCCCCTGCTGCACCAGGGCGTACATCCGCTTGTGCACCTCCGCCTCCGCGCGGAACTCGCGCACCAGCTGCTCCGTGTAGAGCAGGTACGACCCCAGCACGGCGATGGCCAGAAGCGCGAGGGCCACCGGCCATTGACGGGCGCTCATCCGGCCTCACGCGATATGGTCTGTGCCGACGTACTCGACCAGGACTTCAGGGACCCGGATGCTGCCATCCGGCTGCTGGTAGCTCTCCAGCAGTGCGACCAGGGTCCGGGCGATGCCGAGCCCGGAGCCGTTCAGTGTGTGGACATATTCGGGCCTGGCGCCGGGCTCCGGTCGAAACCGGATGTCCGCTCGGCGCGCCTGGTAGTCCGTGTAGGTGGAGCAGCTCGAGACCTCGAGCCAGCGACCGACTGCCGGGGCCCATGCCTCCAGGTCGTACGTCTTGGCGTTCGCGAACCCGAGGTCGCCGCCCGCGAGCAGCAGAACGCGGTAGCGCAGACCCAGCGCACGGAGCACCGCCTCCGCGTGCCCCGTCATCTCTTCCAGCGCCGCTTCGCTGTTCTCCGGTCGCTCGAACCGCATCATCTCCACCTTGTCGAACTGGTGGAGCCGGAGCAGCCCGCGCGTGTCCTTCCCGTGCGCGCCGGCTTCCCTTCGGAAGCAGGGCGTGTAGGCCGCGTACCGGATCGGCACCGCGTCGGGATCCAGGATCTCGCCGGCGTGCAGATTCGTGAGCGGCAGCTCCGCCGTCGGGATGAAGAAGAGGTCGTCCTCCCCGGCGTGGTACATGTCCTCGCCGAACTTCGGCAGGTGCCCCGTGCCCCGCGCCGCTTCCCGGTTCACCAGCAGCGGCGGCCAGATCTCCGTGTAGCCGTGCTCGGTGGTGTGCAGGTCCACCATGAAGTTGATCAGCGCCCGCTCCAGCCGCGCGCCGGCCCCCGTGTAGACGGGGAAGCCGCTGCCGGCGATCTTCGCGCCCCGCGGCAGGTCCAGCAGGCCCAGCGCCTCGCCGATCTCCCAGTGCGGACGCCGCTCCCAGCCCCCCTCCGGCGTCCCCCCCCACTCCCGCAATACCACGTTCTCCGATTCGCCGCCCGCCGGCACCTCGGCCGCCGGCGTATTCGGGATCTGGAGTAGCGCATCCCGCAGCGCGGCGTCCACCTCGCTCAGCCGCTCCTCCAGACCCGAGAGCTCCTCCCCCAGCGCCCGCATCGTCAGGATGACCGCCCGCGCCTCTTCCTCCCTGCCTTCCCGCTTCAGCGCGCCCACGCGCGGGGAGGCCTCGTTCCGGCGAGCCCGCAGTTCGTCCACGCGGCCGACCAGCTCCCGGCGCTCCTCGTCCATCGACAGCACCCGGTCCACCGCGTCATCCAGCCCGGGGCCGCCCCGCACGGCGAGGCGCGACCGGACAAGCTCCGTCTCGTCGCGGATCCGCTTGATGTCCAGCACTAGTCCTCGTCTGTGTCCACGTCCGGGAGACCCCGGTCGTTGCACAGGTTGTTGCGCAGGAAGCGGAATTCCAGGATCCCGGCCGGGTCCAGGTCCAGTACCTCGAACTTCGCGTACCGCCGGCACCCGTTCTGGTTCCGGGTGCGGACGAAGTAGACCCGATCCAACCGCAGCGGCACGGCTTCGTCGGTTACGTAGCCCTGCGACGGCGCCCGGTCCAGTCGCTCGAACAGCGCTCCGCTCGAGTCCACCGCGATCCCCGGATCCACCCCCATCCCCTCGAACAGCCCGGCCGGCAGCATCACGAACTCGCCCTCGATCTCCGAAAACGCGACATCGAAGTCCGCCGGGACCCCCTGCTTCGCTCGCTCCACGATCACCGCCTGCGGTGTGGCGAAATCGAAGCCGGACCGCTCACCGATGTACTCGGCGCGCGCCAGCGAGTAGAGCACGGCCGTGTCCCCTACGGGGAACGGCGTCGGCTCGTACCCCTCGCACGCCAGGTTGGGCAGGGCGAGGGCGAGCAGGAGCAGCCCGGACACCGGGCTCGACAGGGTCAGGAATCGTCGTCTCATGAGAGCGCCAAGGGTAAGCCGCGAATCCGGGCTATGTCAAGGTGATATGCGGAGTTTTCCGCTTGACACGCCACCGGCCGCAATCCACATTTTCCGCTTCCGTACACGTCGGCGGCCCCGAGGGTCCGGGATCGGATGGGCACGATTCTGGCACCCGAGCCTGTCCGGACGCCGAACCCGACTCGCCTGGGACCATGACCACCGCCACGGACACGGACCGCAAGACCATCCTCGTCGCCGACGACGAGCCGTATATCGGGCGCATCATCCAGATGAAGCTCGAGGGCGGTCCGTACCACGTCGAGCTGGTCCACGACGGTCGTGAGGCGCTGGAGCGGCTCCGGTCGGACGAGGCGTTCGACCTGGTCCTCCTTGACATCATGATGCCTCACGCCAGCGGCCTGGAGGTCCTGGAGCAGGTCCGGAGCCTGCCCCATCGGGAGAGCACTCCCGTCATCATGCTGACGGCCAAGGGTCAGGAGGCGGACAGGGAGCGCGCGGCGGAGTACGGGGCCACCGATTTCCTTACGAAACCGTTCAGCCCCAAGAAGCTACTTGCACGCATCGACGAGCTCTTCGACCCTTGACCATACCTGGGCCGTGATCCTGGCCGGGGGCATCGGCTCCCGGTTCTGGCCGGCTTCCACACCGACCCGACCCAAGCAGATCCTCCCGCTGGCCAGCGAGCGGCCGCTCGTCGCCGACACGGTGGAGCGGATCCGTCCGCTCATCCCGCTCGAGCGCCTGCGGGTCCTCACCGGCGACGCCATGGTGGCCCCGATCCGGAGCGCCGTACCGGAGCTCCAGCCGGACCACTTCCTGGTCGAGCCCCGGGCCCGGGGCACCGCACCCGTCCTGGTCTGGGCCGCCCACGCGCTCGCCGCTCGCGATCCGGATGCCATCATGATCTCGCTTCACGCCGACCACGTGATCCGGCCGGAGCCGGCGTTCCGGGCGCTCGTGGCGTCGGCGGCCGAGGCGGCGCGCAGCCACGACCGGCTGTTCACCGTCGGCATCCGCCCCACCCGGCCCGAGACGGGCTACGGCTACATCCGGCTCGGCGCCGCGCTGGACCAGGCGGGCGCGTACGCCGTTCACCGGTTCGTGGAGAAGCCCGACCAGGAGACGGCGCAAGCCTACCTCGAGGCCGGCGAGTACCTGTGGAACAGCGGGATCTTCGTGTGGCGCGCGGGCCGGCTCCTGGAGGAGGTTGCGGCTCACACGCCGGAGCTGTCCCGGCTGCTCCCGCTCCTCGACCGGGGCGACGTCCACGGGTACTTCGACGCGGCGCTCTCCCTCTCCATCGACCACGGCGTGCTCGAGCGGAGCCGGCGGATCGGGGTCATGGAAGCCACGTTCGAGTGGGACGATGTAGGCACCTGGGACGCCGCGGGCCGGACGCGCCCCGGGGATGCCCGCGGGAACGTCGTCGAAGGAGAGGCGGCGCTCCGGGAAGCCGACCGGTGCGTGGTCTGGAACGAGACGGGGGAGCCCGTGGTCGTGTTCGGGGCGAAGGACCTGGTCGTGGTCCGGCGGGAGGGCGTCACCCTCGTGCTTCCCCGTGACCGGGCCGCTGACCTGAAGAAGCTTCTGGATTCCCTGCCCGACACCGTGCGCGGGAGTGCCTCATGAGCGAGCGCCCCATCATCCTGTTCGACGACCGGATCGCCCGGGACTGGCGACCCCTCACCCTCACGCGGCCGGCGGGCGAGCTCCTCTTCGGCACCGCCACGCTCCGGGCCCGGGCCGAGCACGCGCTCGGGGGCACCTGCATCGGACACCTGACCGCCCAGCACCTCCGGGACTTCGACGAGCCGTGGGCGCCCGGCGTGCTGGACCCGGACAGGCTCGACGCCGAGGGCGTCCGCACCTTCCTCCTCTCCCGGTTCATTCCCGAGCCCGCGAGCCTGCCCGACACCCCGGCGCTCCTGGTCGCGCACGACCGGGTCGTGGGTTGCCAGCTCGCGCCGGGTGCCGCACCCCCCGCCCCCGGGTTCTTCCTGGACCCGGAGGCGCACGCCCCAGACCTGCCCCGCCACACGCTGCCCGGCCGCACCCTCGACCGCGTGTGGGAGCTGATGACCGGCAACGCCGACCGCGTCGCCCGGGACCTGGACGGCGCCGACCACGCCGCGCTGCCCCCTGACGTTCATCACCTGGGCCCCGGCCCCGTCACGGTCGGCCGGGACGTGGCCATCGCCCCGGGGGCGGTGCTGGATACCCGGCACGGACCCATCCGCTTCGACGATGGGGTCACCGTCGAGCCGTTCACGCGGGTCGTCGGCCCGACGTACGTGGGCCCCGGCAGCACCCTGCTGGGTGGCCCTTTCGAGGCCGTGTCCATCGGCCCCGCGTGCAAGGTTCACGGCGAGATCGAGGAGACGGTGATCCTGGGCTACAGCAACAAGGCCCACGACGGCTTCCTCGGCCACGCCTACCTGGGGATGTGGGTCAACCTCGGCGCGCTGACCACCAACAGCGACCTGAAGAACAACTACGGCCCGGTCCGGATCTGGACCCCGACGGGCGAGACGGACACCGGCGAGCGGAAGGTCGGCTGCTTCCTGGGCGACCACGTGAAGACCGCCATCGGCACCCTGCTCAACACGGGCACGGTGGCCGAGGCCGGGTCGAACATCTTCGGCGGCATGCCTCCCAAGTACGTGCCCCCTTTCAGCTGGGGGAGCCCGGCCACGGTCTACGACGTGGAGCGGTTCCTGGCCACCGCGGAAACCGTCATGGGCCGCCGGGATGTGCCACTGACGGATCGGCAACGGAACCTGCTCCGCGCCGCCGCCGCCCTGCGGCCCGGCCGTTGACCGGCTTCCCTGCGCGCCCAACCTTCAGCGGATGAGAGTCACCGTCCTGGGCAGCGGCAGCCGTGGCAACGCGATCCTCGTGGAGAGCGGGGATGCGCGGGTCCTGGTCGACGCCGGGTTCAGCGGGAAGGACATCGCGCGGCGGCTCCAGGCGGTGGACGTGCACCCCGACTCGATTACCGGGATCGTCATAACCCATGACCACGGCGACCACACCCAGGGCATGGGCGTCTACGCGCGTCGCCATGGCACCCCCCTGCACCTGACCCGGGCCACCCGCCAGGCCTGTCGGAAGCTGCTCGCCGGCAAGGAGCGCATCCTCGAGTACGGATCCTCGCGCGGATTCGACATCGGCCCGCTCAGGATCCAGCCGTTCCTCACCGTCCACGACGCGGCGGACCCGGTGGCCATAACCGTGACCGATACCGCCACGGGCGCGAAAATGGGCGTGGCCACGGACCTCGGACGACCCACCACCAGCGTACGGGTAGCCCTCGCGGACAGTCACCTCCTCATCCTGGAAGCGAACCACGATCACGCCCGGCTCTGGGAAGGCCCCTATCCCTGGTCGGTGAAACAGCGGATCGCATCCAGCCGGGGGCACCTGTCCAACAGCGCCTCGGCCGAGCTCGCCGCCGAGCTCCACCATGACGGGCTCGCCGCCGTGGTCCTCGCGCACCTCAGTGATTCGTGCAACGACCCCGAGCTGGCCCGAACGACCGTCGGATCCATCCTCGAGCGACGGGGCTTCACCGGGCTGCTGGAGGTGGCCGGTCAGGACGAGCCGGGCCACCCCATCGAGGTCGAACACCTCCGCAGGACCGTCGGCCCAGGTCAGCTCAGCCTCTTCTGACGGCTCTCGACCGGCACGGGCGGCTCTCGACCGGCACGGGCGGCTCTCGACCGGCACGGGCGACACACGGGCGGCGCCCGGAGCCGTGCCGCCCGCGGGGCTAGAGCCCGAAGAGCCGCAGCACGTCGTTGGCCAGCGCCCAGACCATGATGGCGACGACCAGCACCAGCCCCACCTGGCTGAGGCGCACCCTCTGGTCCACGGTCAGCGCCCGGCCCCGTACGCCCTCAACCAGCAGGAACATGAGCTGCCCGCCATCCAGGATCGGGATCGGCAGCAGGTTGAGGATGGCCAGATTGATCGAGAAGAGCGCCATGAAGTTCAGGTAGGCGTCGAAGCCGATCTGTACCATCTGCTCGCTGATCTGATAGATCAGGATCGGCCCGCCCACGTCACGGGCGGACTCCCGTCCCGTGAACAGCCCCCCCAGGTAGTCCAGGATCAGGGACGTGAAGCGCCACGTCTCTTCCGCGCCGTGGGCCACCGCCTGGACCGGACCCAGGCGCTCGCGAGGATAGGCGTCGATCAGACGACCCGTCCGTGCCACGCCGATCCGGCCCACCGTGACGCCGGTAGCTTCCAGCGACCTGGCTTCCGGCGTGAGCGTGAGATTGACCCGCCGGCCATCGCGCGCCACCACCACCGGCATCGCCTCGCCGGGCCGGGACTCGAGCGCCCGAACCATCTCCTGCCACCCTGCGATCGGCTCGCCAGCCACCGCCACCACGGTGTCGCCGGGTTCGAGCCCGGCCCGGGCTGCCGGTGACTCCTCCGTCACGCTGGCCACCACTGCGGGCAGCCGCACGCGGGGCTCGAGCGCCGTGGCCAGCGCCGCGCGCGCCGTATCCTGCGTCGGGGCGGGCACCGTGATGGACGGCGCCCGGGCGAACTCGAAGCGCACCGAGTCGCGCGCCGTCACGATGGCGCGTTCGACCTCCGACCAGTCCGCCACCGGTGTGCCGTTGATCGCCGTGACCCGCGCGCCGGGCGTCACGTCCAGGAGCGCGCGCGTGTCGGCGGTGACGCGCTCCTCGGCCACGTCCCCCACCACGGGCTCGGGCGCCTCCCGGATCCCCCACGCCATGCCGATCACCGAGAACAAGAACCACGCGAACAGCATGTTCATGATCACGCCGGCCGAGATCACCAGCGCACGGGCCGGGAGCGACTTGGACTCGAAGTCCCGGCCCCGGCTCCGGGCCTCGGCCGCGTCATACTCGCCCCCCTCCAACTCCTCCATGTCGTCCATGCCCGCCATCCGTACGTAGCCCCCCAGCGGGAGCCACGCGATGACGTACTCCGTCTCCCCCCGGGTGAACCCGACCATCTTGGGACCGAGCCCGATCGAGAAGCGGGGCACCTCGATGCCCGCCCACTTCGCGGTGGCGAAGTGGCCGAGCTCGTGGACGAAGATCAGCACGCCCAGGATGACGATGGTGGCGATGATCGGGATCACTGCAGCTCCTCTATGACCGCTCGCGCTCGCTCCCGCGCCTGCCGGTCCGCCGCGCGGACCGCGGCCAGCGAGTCGAGCGGACGTGCGCCGCACGCTTCCAGCGTGCGCTCAATGACTCGCGGAATCTCTACAAAACGCAACCTCGCGTCCAGAAACGCCGCCACGGCCACCTCGTTGGCCGCGTTGAAGACCGCCGGCGCGGTCCCCCCGGCCTGGCCGGCCGCCACGCCCAGCAGGAACGCGGGGAACCGGGCGTGGTCCACGGGCTGGAAGGTGAGCGGGCCCGCCGCGACAGGGTCGAAGCGAGGGGTCGCGTGGTCCTCCAACCGCTCTGGATGCGTCAGCGCGTAGAGGATCGGCAGCTCCATGGTGGGGAACCCCATCTGCGAGAGCACCGAGCCATCCTCGAACTCGACCATCGAATGGATGATCGACTGCGGGTGGACCACGGCCTCGAGTCGATCGTAGGGAAGCCCGAACAGGTGGTGCGCCTCGATCACTTCGAGCGCCTTGTTCACCAGCGTGGCCGAGTCCACCGTGATCTTGGCGCCCATCGACCAGGTCGGGTGCCGCAGCGCGTCCCCGGGCGTCACCCGCTCCAGCCGCTCGTGAGAGTGCTCCCGGAACGCCCCACCCGACGCCGTCAGGATCAGTCGGCGCACCCCTTCCGGCTCTCGCCCCGCCAGACACTGGAGGATGGCGCTGTGCTCGCTGTCCACGGGGATCAGCTCGCCGCCCCCCTCCCGCAGCGCCGCCATCACCAGCTCGCCGCCGGCCACCAGCGACTCCTTGTTCGCGAGCGCGAGTCGCTTCCCCGCGCGCAGCGCCGCGATCGTGGCCTCCAGTCCCGCCGCCCCGACCACCGCGTTCACCACGATGTCCGCATCCGGGTGCGTCGCCGCGTCGATCAGACCGCGGGTCCCCGTGGTCCACTCGGGCGGTGCATCGGCGTGACCGTCGGTGAGCACCACCAGCTTCGGCTCGAGCTCCGCCACCTGTTCCCGGAGCCCGTCCTCGCTCCGCCGCGCCGCCAGCGCCACCACGCGGAACCGGTCGGCATGCCGGCGCAGCACCGCCAGCGTGCTCCGGCCGATGGACCCGGTGGAGCCAAGAAGCGCGACCCCGCCGGAGCCCTTCACCACGTCGGACCTGCCGGGAGCACCGCAGCCAGCCACCAGTACCCCGCCGGCACCGTGAACAGCAGCGAGTCCACCCGGTCCAGGATCCCGCCGTGACCCGGGAACACCGCGCCCGAGTCCTTCACGCCGGCTTCCCGCTTCCAGACCGATTCCGCCAGGTCGCCGGCCTGCGAGATCGCGGCGATCAGCAGCCCGCCCGCCGCGCCGAGCAGCGGCGGGAGCGGAATCCCGAGCCACGCCTGGAAGGCAAGCGTCACGAGCAGGCCGCCCAGCGTCCCGCCCACGAGCCCGGCGATGGCGCCCTCCACCGTCTTCCCGGGACTCACCGTGGGGATCAGCTTGCGCCGTCCCCACCGCTTGCCGACGAGGAACGCGGCGGAGTCCGTCATCCAGGTGGTCGTCAGCGGGTACGCCACGAGGCCCACCCCCACGAGAGAGGCCCACGTCTCGTTCAGCGGGTCCGCGGTAACCGGCAGGTGTCGGAGGAAAATGGCGTACGACAGGGCGCCGGCCGGAAAGAGGGCGCCCACGGCGGTGATGGTGAGCGTGGCGAGCGGCTGACCCTCTACGCCGCGCGCCCAGATCACCAGAAGCGCCAGCGCGAGAATCACAAGCATGGCAATGGTCCAGAGCAGCGGTCCCGCCGCCTGGACCGTCGGCTGGATGGCGGCCGCCATCACCACGATGGCTGCCGCCAGCGCGCCCGGGACCACGAGCGGACGCACGCCCCCGCGCTCCGCCATCCGGTACAGCTCGACCGCCGCGCCGGCACAGAACAGGGCCAGGAGCGGCCCCATGGCCCAGCGGCCCACCCAGAGCGCGGCCACCACCGCGGGGATCCCCACGGCGACGACGCGCAGCCGCTGTCCCAGTTCGCTACGCGCCATCCGCCTCAACCGGCCGGGATCCCGCCGGACCGGCGCTCCCGCGGGGATCGGGGCCGTCCCCCGGACACCGGCACGCTGCCGCGGCGGTCCCGGATGACGGAACCGTGCCGCCGAGACCGGCCAGGATGGATTGGCTGCTGGAGTGCGTCCGAGGGCATTGCGGGCAACGCGTACCGCGGTGGTGAAGCGGGCGTGGAGGCCTCAGACCTCCATCACCTCCGCTTCCTTCTTGGCCATCATCTCGTCGATCCGCGCGATGTACTCGTCGGTCAGCTTCTGGATTTCTTCGAGCTGCCGCCGGGCTTCATCCTCGCTGATCTCGTGGTCGTTCTCCTGCTGTTTCACCGCCTTGTTGGCCTCCTGGCGCGCCTGACGCACGCTGATCCGGCCCTCCTCCGCCATCTTGTGCAGGAGACGGACCATGTCCTTCCGCCGCTCCTCGCTCAGCGGTGGGATCGGGACCCGGATCAGGTTCCCGTCGTTCGACGGATTCAGCCCCAGGTCCGCCGACATGATCGAGCGCTCGATGTCGTTGATCAGCGACTTGTCCCACGGCTGCACCACGATCAGACGGGGCTCCGGCGTGTTGACCGTCGCCACCTGGTTCAGGGGGACCTTCGAGCCATAGGCGTCCACCCGGACCGTGTCCAGCAGGTTCGGTGTGGCCTTCCCCGTTCGGACTCCCGCGAACTCGCGGCGCATCGCGTCGACCGCCGCTTCCATCTGCTCCCGCGTCTTCTTCAGCGTTGGCATCGCCATCTCCCGTTCAAACCCGCGTCGGCTGAAGCGGGCAACATACGAAGCGCGGCCTCAGGAGACCAGCGTTCCCACGTCCTTGCCCCGAATCGCGTCCACCACCGCGCCCGGCTCCCCGATGTCGAGTACGATGATGGGCAGGTCGTTGTCCTTGCAGAGCGAGATGGCCGCCGCATCCATCACCTTCAGCTCCTGCCTCATCACGTCCATGAACGACACGTGCTTGTAGAACCGCGCGTCCGGGTCGCGGTGCGGGTCCGCGCTGTACACGCCGCGCACCTTCGTGGCCTTGATCAGCACGTTTGCGTCCATCTCGATCGCGCGCAGCACGGCCGCGGTGTCCGTCGAAAAGTACGGGTTGCCTGTCCCCCCCGCGAACAGCACGACCCGACCCTTGTCCATGTGCCGCAAGGCCCGCCGCCGGATATACGGCTCCGCCAGCTGCTCCATCCGGATCGCCGTCATCACCCGCGTCTCGATCCGGTTCCGCTCCAACACATCCTGCAGCGCAAGCGCGTTGATGATCGTCGCCAGCATCCCCATGTAGTCGGCGTTGACCCGATCCATCCCCTCGGCGCTCGCCTGGGTACCCCGCACGATGTTGCCCCCGCCGATCACGACCCCGAGCGCCACGCCAAGGTCGTGCACGCTCCGGATGTGGTCCGTGAGCCGCTCCACCGCGGCGGGGGAGATCCCGAACCCCTGGTCCCCCGCCAGCGCCTCCCCGCTCAACTTGAGCAGGATCCGCTGGTAGCGGAGCTCCGGCTCCCGCCCTGCGGCTGTCACCCCCGCCTCCGCCACGCTACTCGCCCAGCTCGTAGCGGACGAACCGGCGCACGGTCGCGTCGCCCACCAGCTCACCGACGGTCCGATCCGGGTCCTTCACGAACGGCTGCTCCACCAGCGCGCTCTCCTTGAAGAACTTGCCGAGCTTGCCCTCCACGATCTTCGCCTGGATGTGCTCCGGCCTGCCCTCCTGACGGACCTGCTCCTCGAAGACTCCCCGCTCGCGAGCGACCACGTCCTCGGGTACATCCTCACGCGACACACCCAGCGGGTTGGCGGCCGCCACGTGCATCGCCACGTCCCGGGCCAGCTGCCCGGAGCCGCCACCCAGCTCCACCAGAACCCCGATCTTCCCGGTCATGTGGACGTACTCGCCCAGCGTTCCGTCCGTCTCGAACCGGGCGTACCGGTTCACCACGATCTTCTCGCCCGTCTTCGCGGACACGCCCGTCACCACCTGGTCCACGGTCCGGTCCCCGCCCATGAACGGCTGTTCCAGCAGTGCGCCGCCCTCACCCGCACCGCTCTCCGCGTGCTTCGCCACGTGCTCCGCCAGCTCCTGCACCAGACCCTGGAAATCGTCGGTGCGCGCCACGAAGTCTGTCTCGCAGTTGACCTCCACCAGCGCGCCGACCGTACCCGCAATGTGGCTCGCCACGGCACCCTCGGATGTCTCCTTCCCCGCCCGCTTCGCCGCCTTCGCCGCGCCCTTCGACCGCAGCAGGTCGATCGCCGCCTCCAGGTCGCCGCCCGTCTCCTGCAGCGCCTTCTTGCAATCCATCATCCCGGCCCCGGTCCGGTCCCGCAGTTCCTTTACTTCCTTCGCACTGATCGCCATATCTCGTCGCCGTCCCCTCGTTCGTGCTCTCTACCATCGTGAAAAAGCGCCGCAGCGTCGCGAGGCGCGCGACTGCTGGGG
>JBKGZE010000018.1:0-12556 GCA_046545735.1 Gemmatimonadota bacterium
CTCCTCCTCGGCCCGCCGGAACAGCGCGGCCGACACCCCGGCCGGCAGCCCGCCGCCCAGCTCCAGCACGCCCCGCACGCTCCCTTCGGCCAGACCCCGAGCGCGCTCCGCCTCCGCGGCGATTCGGGTCTCGTCCACGGCCGCCACCCAGAGCCGCACGAGCCGCGCGCCCACCGCCAGCGTGGCCGCGACCACGGACGCCCAGACGAGCAGCGGCCCCGCTCCCCTCAACCCCCAACCGCCCGCCACCCACGCGCACAGCAGCACGATCGCCGGGCCGGCCAGGACCACCAGGACCACCGCCCCCATCCCCGCCCGCCGCACCCGGCGACGCGCGGCCGTCACCCGCGCCCGGATCATCCGCCCCGCCGGACTCATTCCACCGCCTGGCTCAGGGCGTACAGGAAGAGGTTCAGCCCCATGCGGAGCGCCTGTTCCCTCGCCTCCGGAGCGTTGTCGTGCACCTCCGGGTCCTCCCAGCCGTCTCCGAGGTCGGACTCGTAGCTGTAGAACACGACCAGGCGTCCGCGCCGGAAGACACCGAGTCCCTGCGGGGGCGCGCCATCGTGCTCGTGGATCTTCGGAAGTCCCCGCGGGAAGTCGTAGAAGGTGTGGTAGACGGGATGGTCGTGCGGGACCGCGACCAGCTCAGCGTTCGGGTAGACCCGGCGCAGCTCCCTCCGGAAGCTCTCGTCCAGCCCGTAGTTGTCGTCCGCGTGGAGGAAGCCGCCCTCGTCCAGATAGAGGCGCAGCGCAGCGACCTCCCGCTCGCTCAGCCGCAGGTTGCCGTGCCCGGTCAGGTAGAGGTACGGGTAGGAGCGCAGACCGGGATCCGTCAGCTGGATCGTGGCGGGCCGGGCGAGGACCGGCAGGCCCGTGCGCTCCCGGATGAAGGCCAGGAGGTTCGGCAGCGAGGACGGATTGGCGTACCAGTCGCCGCCACCGCCGTAGCGGACCTGTGCGATCGTGAGGTCCCCGGGTGGGCCCGCCGCCCACGCCGCCCCGGCCAGAGCCGCCGCAATGAGCGCCGCAGCAAGAAGCCCCTGCCCCGCGGACCTGCCCTTCAGATCTACTCCTCTTTCATCTCCTGCACGATCTCGTACACCCGGTTCCGCGCCACGCCCAGCCGACGGGACACCTCCTTCGCCACCACGCTCGGCCGGCTTCCACCCGCGAGCAGCACTCGGGCCAGCGCCATCACCGCCGCCTCATCCGCCTCGGCCGGCACACCGGACGCGCCCTCCAGCACCACCACCACTTCACCCCTCACACCCGCCGATCGGTAGTGCGCCGCCACCTCCGCGAGCGTCCCACGGCGATGCTCCTCGTGCACCTTCGTCAGCTCCCGACCCACCGAAACCCGCCGCTCCGGCGACGCCCGCTCCAGCAGCGCCTCCAGCAGCGCCACCAGCCGTTCCGGACTCTCGTACAGAACCCCCGTATGTGGACTCGTCGCCACCTCCGCCAGACGTTCCGTCCGCTCCGAACCGCTCCGTGGCACGAAGCCGTAGTACGTGAACGGTTCCGACGCCATACCCGAGGCCACCAGCGCAGCCAGTACCGCCGACGCGCCGGGGACCGGCACCACCGTGTGGCCGGCTCCCACGACCGCGCTCACCAGCCGCGCGCCCGGATCCGAGACCAGCGGCGTCCCGGCATCCGACACCAGGGCCAGCTCCTCTCCGGCATCCAGCCAGGCCAGCACCTGGCCAACTCGCGACGCTTCGTTGTGCTCGTGGAGAGAGACCAGGGACGTCTCTATCTCGTATCGCCGCAAAAGGATGCCGGTCCGGCGGGTGTCCTCGGCAAGAACCCGGTCCACGCCGCCGAGCACCTCCACCGCACGGTACGTGATGTCCGACAGGTTGCCGATGGGCGTACTGACAATATAGAGGTGCGCCATGGGTTGGTGGAACCTGGCTCCGGGTCGGGGCGGCTGCGCCCCAGCGGCTCAAACGGGAAGCGGGGCAGAAGCCGTCGCCTCTGCCCCACCCCTTCCTGCGGCACTCCGCAGCCTAACCGAGATGCTCCTGGATCTTCCGCTCGAGCATCGGCTTCGGGACCGCGCCCACCACCGTGTCCACGTGCTTCCCGTCCTTGAAGAACAGGATGCTCGGGATCGACCGGATGTTGAAGCGCATGGCGGTCTGCTGATTGGCGTCGACGTCGAGCTTGCCCACCTTGAGCTTGCCCTCGTACTCCTCGGCCAACTGCTCGACGACGGGCGCCACCATGCGGCACGGCCCGCACCAGGCGGCCCAGAAGTCCACCATGGCCAGTCCGTCGCTGCCCTCGATCTCCGTCTCGAACGTGCTATCGTCCACCGCGATCGGCTTGCCGCCGTTGTCTGCCATCTCGTCCCCCTGAAGGTACGCGTGTTCAGCCGTCGTGTCTGACGCAAGGATCCGGCCGGCTCACCGGGTCCTGAGCTTCCTCGCGTCGGTCTCCGATGCTCGCCTCAACGGGCTTTCGTGAGCGGCTCCACGTCCACCTTCTCGATGATCCATCCGCCCGACTCCCTCCGCACCACCGTATAGGGTACGACCACGCTGTCATCCCGGCGGTGCAGCCGGACCTGGACCTCCACGGCCTCGTTCAGGCGTCCCGGCACCGGCCGCTGCCCCAGGATCGAATAGTCATCGTGCCGCTGGAGTGAGGCCAGAACGTACATCCGCCGTTCCGCCTGCGACCGGCCGTCGAGCTGGTCGATGGTCCGCTCGGCCGTGCCGAAGAGCTGCATCATGGTGACCAGGTCGTTCGTGTTGGCCGCCTGGAGGAACCGCTCCACCGCCAGACCGGGCCCCGGTGAGCCGGGCACGTCCTGGCCCCGCACCGAGGCCGGCTCCCTGGCACCGCCACAGGCGGCGAGCCACACGAGCAGCAGGACCAGGTAACCGATCGTGGTTCGCTTCATCGTCGTCCGATTGAGGGGCACTGGGTGAGAACGTCGTCGCACGCGATGGCGGTGTCAAGCGGCCTGCGAAACGCGGAAGACCAGCCCCTCCCCCTCCTCCGCCACATCGGCCACGATCCGGGCTCCTTCCGGGATCTCCTCGTCCAGCATGCGCATGGCCAGTGGGTTCTGGATCAGCCGCTGGACCGCTCGCTTCAGCGGCCGGGCACCGAAGGCTGGATCGTACCCCGTACGGGCCACCAGCTGCTTCGCGGCGTCGGTCAGCTCGAGCTCGATCCGACGCTCCGCCAGCAGCTGCTCCACACGCCGGAGCTGAAGCTCCACGATCTCCGCCAGCTCCTCCTCTCCCAGCGGCCGGAATACGATCACGTCGTCCACACGGTTCAGGAACTCGGGGCGGAAGTTGCGCCGCAGCTCGCCCATCACGTGCGCCTCGGTCGCGCCCCAGTCCCCGCCACTGTGCTCGAGGATGTAATGGCTTCCGAGATTGGACGTCATGATGATCACGACATTGCGGAAATCCACCGTGCGACCCTGGCTGTCCGTGAGACGTCCGTCATCGAGGATCTGCAGGAGGATGTTGAAGACCTCGGGGTGCGCCTTCTCGATCTCGTCGAACAGGACCACGCTGTAGGGCCGGCGCCGCACCTGCTCGGTGAGCTGTCCGCCCTCCTCGTACCCCACGTAACCGGGGGGCGCGCCTATGAGCCGCGCCACCGCGTGCTTCTCCATGTACTCGGACATGTCGATCCGGACCATGGCGTCCTCGTCGTCGAAGAGGAAATCCGCCAGCGCCCGGGCGGTCTCGGTCTTCCCGACCCCGGTGGGTCCCAGGAAGATGAAGCTCCCGATGGGGCGGTTCGGGTCCTGGAGTCCCGCCCGGCTGCGGCGGACGGCGTCGCTCACGGCCCGGAGCGCCGGGTCCTGCCCGATCACGCGGGCGGCCAGCAGGCTTTCCAACTGCCGCAACCGCTGGCGCTCCGTCTCGAGCATGCGGCTCACGGGGATGCCGGTCCATCCGGAGACGACCTCGGCGATGTCCTCGTCGTCGACCTCCTCCTTGAGGAACTGGCTCTCGCTCTGGAGCTCGTCGAGCCTGGCCTCCGCCGCGCCCAACTCCTGCTGCATCTGCGGGATCTCACCGTACTGGATCTCCGCCGCCCGGCTCAGGTCGCCCGTGCGCGTGGCCCGCTCCATCTCCACCTTGAGCGCGTCGATCTTCTCCTTCAGCTCGCGGATCCGGGTGATCCGGTCCTTCTCGCCCTGCCACTGCGCCTTCATGCCGCTGGCTTGCTCCCTCAGCTCCGCCAACTCCTGCTCGATCGCCTCCCGGCGCCGGACGGCCTCCGGCTCCTCCTCGGCGCGCATGGCCTGCTTCTCGATCTCCAGCTGGGTGATCCGCCGCTCCACCTCGTCGATCTCCTGCGGCAGGCTGTCGATCTCGATCCGGAGCCGGCTCGCCGCCTCGTCCACCAGGTCGATGGCCTTGTCCGGCAGGAACCGCCCCCCGATGTAGCGGTCGGAGAGCCGCGCTGCCGCGATCAGCGCCGCGTCCGTGATCCGCACGCCGTGATGAACCTCGTAGCGCTCCTTCAGCCCCCGCAGGATCGCGACCGTGTCCTCCACCGTCGGCTCGCCCACGTAGACCGGCTGGAACCGCCGCTCCAGCGCCGCGTCCTTCTCGATGTGCTTGCGGTACTCGTCCAGCGTGGTGGCGCCCACTACGTGCAGCTCGCCCCGGGCCAGCGGCGGCTTGATCATGTTGCCCGCATCCACCGCGCCCTCCGCCGCGCCCGCACCCACGATCGTGTGCAGCTCGTCGATGAAGACCACGTAGCGGCCCTCCGCCTCCGTCAGCTCCTTCAGCACCGCCTTGAACCGCTCCTCGAACTCGCCCCGGTACTTCGCACCCGCCACCATGGCACTGATGTCCAGCTGCAGCAGCGCCTTCTCCTTCAGCGACTCCGGGACGTCCCCGCTCACGATCCGCTGCGCCAGCCCCTCCGCGATCGCCGTCTTCCCCACGCCCGGCTCGCCGATCAGCACCGGGTTGTTCTTCGTGCGACGACTCAGCACCTGCATCACACGCCGGATCTCCTCGTCCCGCCCGATCACCGGGTCCAGCTTCCCCTGCCGCGCCGCCGCCGTCAGGTCCCGGCTGAACCGCTCCAGCGCACGGTACTTCGTCTCCGGATCCTGGTCCGTTACACGATGCGGCCCGCGTACCGCTTCCACCGCCTCCAGCAGCGCCTCGTGCGTCGCGCCCTCCCCCGTCAGCAGCTCCCGCGTCGTGCTCCCCTTCTGCCAGGCCAGCGCCAGAAGCAGGTGCTCCGTCGAGACGTACTCGTCGCTCATGGACCGCGCCTCCTCCTCCGCACGGTCCAGAACCTGGTTCAGCTCCCGGCTCAGCGTCGGTCGCACCCCGCCCGTCTGCTTCGGCAGCCGCTCCAGCGCCCCCTTGAGCCGCTCCCGCACCCGCGTGACGTTCACCCCCACCTTCTGGAGCACGGGGACCACCACGCTCTCCTCCTGCTCCAGCAGCGCCGACAGCAGGTGCAGGTCCTCCAGCGACGGGTTCCCCCGCCGCTGCGCCTCCGCCGACGCCCCCTGGATCGCCTCGCCCGCCTTGATCGTCAACCGTTCCGAATTCAGCATCCCGTTTCCCGCTCTTCACTTTCGTCACTCGATCCCGCCGACATCCGCCGCACCTGACCCGGTACACATCCCATGCCGCCTCCCCCTGCCGTTTCGACAGCCCCTCGCTCCCGACCCGCATGCGACGGGCATTCGGCCGCTCACCAAGTGCGCTTACAGGTGTGCGCGCGCCAACATGAGCCCGTACGTGCCCGGCCCCGTGCCCGGCCCCCGCGCAGGTGCGCACGAGGGGTTCCCCCCCTGCCTCACCGCTCACTTCGCTCTATCTTTCACCCGACCGACACCACCGCCACCCTAACGCACCGAACCGACGCATGGAATCGCACCGCGGCCGCCCATCCTGGCCCACGCTGGTCCTGCTGGCGCTGATGGCGGCCCTGCCCGGCTGCGAAGCCGGCGGCACCGCCGATCCGGAAGAAGGGCTGAGCCGGGAGGAGTTCGTCGAGGTCGTGGTGGCGCTGCGGGAAGCCGAGCGCGACCTGCCGAGCGACAGCACGGCGCCGGAGCGGTTCGCGGAGGTGAAGGCGGAGATCCTGGCGGAGCACGACGTCACCGAGGTCGAGCTTCGTGCCTTCCTCGAGGGACAGGATGAGGACCTGGCGCGGCTGCAGGAGCTGTGGGACACCATCAACCGGCGGCTGAAATTCGTCCCCGAAGAGGGCCGGGCCCCACGTGGGGGTCCGGTCATTCGTTAGTCCGCCGTCGGGTACGGAGGTTGCACCGCGGAGGGAGGTGATACGAACGAGCGATCGCAGCATACCAGGGGAGCCCCGTGCTCACACACAAGAACGGCGACTGCACCGGCAACTGGCGCCTGCTGGGTCAGGGCGAGGATCGACGGATCACCTGCGAGCGGTGCGGTGAGACGTACCCGCCGACCCCGGAGAACCGGCTGGCCGCCATCGACGAGAACTACGCGGGCATCTACCTGCGGCGGCTGACGGCCGAGGGGAGCTCTCAGAAGGGGGACCGGGACGCAGCGTGATCGGCAGCGCCGGTCCGCGGGCCAGGACCCGCGGGGCTACTCCCACTCGATGGTCGCCGGCGGTTTCGAGCTCACGTCGTAGGTCACCCGGTTCACGCCCTCGACCTCGTTGATGATGCGGTTGGAGATGCGGCCCAGCACGTCGGGGGGGAACGGGAACCAGTCGGCGGTCATGCCGTCGCGGCTGGTGACCGCCCGCAGCGCGATGGCGTTGTCGTAGGTCCGGAAGTCGCCCATGACGCCCACGCTGCGCACCGGGAGCAGCACGGCGAACGCCTGCCAGATGTCGTCGTAGAGGTCGGCGGCGCGGATCTCCTCGAGGTAGATGGCGTCGGCCTCTCGTAGCACGGCCAGCCGCTCGGTCGTGATCTCCCCCAGGATCCGGACGGCCAGCCCCGGGCCGGGGAACGGGTGGCGCCCGACCAGCTCCTCCGGCAGCCCCAGCTCCCGCCCCACGTTACGGACCTCGTCCTTGAACAGCTCCCGGAGCGGCTCGATCAGATCGAACTCCATCTCCTCGGGCAGCCCGCCCACGTTGTGGTGCGACTTGATCACCGCCGACGGCCCCTTGACGGAGATCGACTCGATCACGTCCGGGTACAGCGTACCCTGGACCAGGTACTTCGCGCCGCCCCCTACCCCGGCAGCGGCCTTCTCGAACACGCGGATGAAGCGCTCGCCTATGATCTTCCGCTTCGCCTCGGGGTCCACCACGCCCTCCAGCGCGCCCAGGAACCCCGTGGACGCGTCGACCACCTCGAGGCGCATCCCCATGTGCTTGCGGAACGTCCGCTCCACCGTCTCCCGCTCGGCTTTTCGGAGCAGCCCGGTGTCGACGAAGATGGCGGTGAGCTGGTCGCCGATCGCCTTGTGGACCAGGGCGGCGGCCACGGAGGAATCGACGCCGCCCGACAGCCCCACGATGACCCTGGCGTCCCCCACCTGCTCCTGGATCCGGGCAATGTGATCGTCGATGAACGAGCCCGGCGTCCAGGTGGGCTCGCAGCCGCAGATCTCGAACAGGAAGTTGGACAGGACCTCGTCGCCCCGCGGGGTGTGCGCCACCTCCGGGTGGAACTGCACGCCGTAGAACGGTCGGTCGTCCGCGCGGAACGCGGCCACCGGCAGCGACCCGGTGCGGCCCAGGGCCGTGTACCCCTGCGGCGGCGCGTTCACGTGGTCGCCGTGGCTCATCCAGACCGTGATCCGTTCGCCTTCCTCGAAGCCTGCGAAGAGGGCGTCGGGCTCCACGATCTCCATCTCGGCACGGCCGTACTCGCGCCGGCCCGATTCCACCGCGCCGCCCTCCGCGTGGGCGAGCAGCTGCATCCCGTAGCAGATCCCGAGGACCGGGACGCTCAGTTCCAGGAGCCCCGGGTCCAGCCCGGGCACGTCCTGGTCGTACACGGAGGCCGGACCCCCGGACAGCACCACGCCTCGCGGGCCCCAGCCCCGGATCTCCTCCACGGTGAGCGTGGGCGGGTGGATCTCGCAGTAGACCCGCTCCTCGCGAATCCGCCGCGCGATCAGCTGCGTGAACTGGGACCCGTAGTCCAGGATCAGGATTCGGCTCTCTCCGCCAGTCATTCGATCAGCAGCTCTTCCTCCCCGCGCACGAGGTCGTGGTTCGTCTCTCTCGCTTCCGGGGCGGGCGCCCACGCGGTTCCCCCGCCCGCACCGGTTCACGCCCGCACCGGTCAGTACGCCCGGGCCCAGACCACCTCGTGGGCCACCTCGCCGCCACACGCCAGGCACCCCGCCGGGGGCTCCGGCGAGCGGTGGCGCTCACCCGGCAGCACGCGGATCGTGGCCTTCGTGTCCTCCTTCACCCGCCCCTCACAGGCTTCTCGCCCGCACCAGCCGGCGTAGAAGAAGCCGCCCTGGTCGGCCACCATGCGGCGGAACGTCTCGTAGTCGGCGACCCGGTGCGAGTTCTCCACCATGCGGACCCGCGCCGCCTCCAGCAGCGCGCGCTGGATCGACTCGAGCCGCTCCGGGATCGCCGCCACCGCCGCGCCCTCCGCCAGGAACTCCTTGCGCTCCTCGCCTTCCGGCACGAACCGCTTCGCGACGACGACCTGGCCCTTCTCCACGTCCCGGGGACCGATCTCCACCCGCAGCGGCACGCCCTTGCGCTCCCATTCCCAGAACTTGGCGCCGGGCGACAGGTTGTCGCGCTGGTCGATGTGGACGCGCACCTTCTCCTCCCGGAGCCGGTCGGCCACGCGCTCCGCCATCCCCAGAACGCCCGCCTTCTGGTCCTCGTTCTTCCAGATCGGGGTGAGCACGACCTGAGTGGGGGCCAGCCGCGGAGGGAGCACGACGCCCGCGTCGTCGCCATGGGTCATGATGAGCCCGCCGATCAGACGCGTGCTGACGCCCCATGACGTGTTCCAGGCGTACTCCCAGTCCCCGTGTTCGGCCTGGTACTTCAGCTCGAACTGCTTCGCGAAGTTCTGTCCCAGGTTGTGCGACGTGCCGGCCTGCAACGCCTTGTTGTCCTGCATCAGCGCCTCCAGCGCGTACGTGTGGTCGGCGCCGGGGAACTTCTCGCTCTCCGTCTTCCGCCCCGTGATGACCGGCATGGCCATCCAGTCCTCCATGAAGGAGCGGTAGACCTCCAGGATGGTGAGGGCCTCTTCCTCCGCCTCCTCCTGCGTGGCGTGGGCGGTGTGCCCCTCCTGCCACAGGAACTCGGCGGTGCGGAGGAACAGGCGGGTGCGCATCTCCCAGCGCATCACGTTCGCCCACTGGTTGATCAGGATCGGCAGGTCCCGGTAGCTCTGGACCCAGCGGCTGTAGGCGTCGTAGATGATGGTCTCGGAGGTGGGCCGGATCACCAGCGGCTCCTCCAGCTTCGATTCCGGATCCGGCACCAGTCCGCCAGCGCCGTCGGAGATCAGGCGCGTGTGCGTCACCAGCGCCATTTCCTTGGCGAACCCCTCCACGTGCTTCGCTTCCCGGGCGATGAAGCTGAGCGGGATCAGGAGTGGGAAGTACGCGTTCTGGTGCCCGGTCGCCTTGAACTTGTCATCCAGCGCCCGCTGCATGTTCTCCCAGAGGGTGTACCCCCAGGGTCGGATGACCATGCTCCCCCGCGTTGGGGAGTGCTCGGCCAGCTCCGCCCGGAGCACCACCTCGTTGTACCAGCTCGAAAAGTCCTCGGCGCGCGGTGTCAGCGCCCTGTCGTCAGCCATGTCCGTCCTTGTGTCTGCAAGATCGGTCTTGTGCGTCGTCGTCGGGTTCCCGTTTCCGCGGCCACGGCGAGACGTGCGCCGCGGCGGGAATGGCCAGCAGGAGGAGGCTCACGATCAGCCACGTGCGGAGGAAAGGGAAGCCGGCGCCCATGAGGATCCATGCCAGGAGCGCGCCACCGAGAATCGCGAAGAAGACGGCGGCGGCGGCCAGTCCGTAGCTGATCAGCCCCACCTGTCGAACGATCCGGCGCCGCTCCTCGTCGAAGTCTTCGGGGCGCTTCATGAGCCCAGCTCGTCGAGCGGGACCTCCCGCTCGTCGCCCGTCTCCATCGTCCGGACCACTGCCATCCCGCGCCCCACCTCCTCGGGGCCGAGGACCAAGGTCCGGCGGGCTCCCCGGGAGTTGGCGTCCTTGAACTGCTTGCCGACTCCGACCCGGCGCAGGGTGTACGAAACGGAGTGGCCGGCATCCCGGAGCTGGCGAGCCACGCGGCGCAGCGTGGGCCGCTCGTCGTCGGTGATGGTCACGATGAAGTAGTCCGGTCCGGCCGCGCCGTCGGGGAGGAGCTCGCGCTCGCGCAGCAGCTCGCCCAGGACCACGTCGCCCATGCCGAAGCCCACGGCCGACATCTCCAGATCGCTCACGGCCGCCAGCAGGCTGTCGTAGCGGCCCCCACCGCAGATGGCCCGGAGCTCGCCCTTCCGGTCGAAAATCTCGAACACGGTGCCGGTGTAGTAGGCCAGCCCCCGGACGATCCGGGGATCGAAGCGGACGTACTCGCCCCACCCCATCTCGGTGAGGGTCTCGAGGTACCGCTGGAGCCGTTCGAGCTCGGGGCCCACCGTCGGGTCGTCTCCGTACCGGCCGGCGAGCCCATCGAGATCGTGCTCGAAGACCGGCATGACGCGGTCGATGATCGCGCCGTCCAGCCCCACGTCCTCCCGGAGCCGCTGCCGCGTGTGCTCCGGCTCCTCCCGGCTCATCTTGTCGATGGCCGCGTACGCGCCGCCCAGCTGGGCCCGGACCACTCCCTCGTGGAGGAGCAGCCCTTCCAGCAGTCGACGGTCGTTGACCCGCGCCACGATGTCCTCCGCCGCGAGCCCCAGCGCCGTCAGCCCATCGAGCGCCACGGCCAGCACCTCGGCGTCCGCGGCGACGTCGTCCTCGCCGATGATGTCCACGTTCCACTGGAAGTGCTCACGGAGCCGACCCCGCTGCGTTCGCTCGTAGCGGAACAGCTGCGGTACGCTGAACCAGCGGATCGGCTTCGGCAGCGCCCGCCCCCGCTCCCCCACCATCCGGGCGAGCGTCGGCGTCATCTCCGGCCGCAGCGCCACCTCGCGGCCGCCCTTGTCCACGAAGTTGTACAGCTGATCCACGATTTCCTCGCCGCTCTTCTCGACGTACAGATCGAGCGACTCGAGGGGCGGGCCGTCGTACTCCTCGAAGCCGTAGCGGCGGGCGGTCTCCCGCCACGCGCTCACGATGTGGTGGCGGGCCGCGTAGTCGGCGGGGAAGAAATCACGGAAACCGGGCAGGCTCTGAAAGCTCATCCGGCGATACTACGCGGCGCTCCCGTGGGGCGGCAACCCCGGGATCTCCGGGAACGGCGCGATGCCGAGCTCGAGCATGGCGTCGCCCACCGTGTGGACCGAGCCGGTGCAGACCACCGTACCCGCGCCCGCGTGGCGCGCGGCCTCCCGGAGCGCCGTGGAGAACGGCCGGATCACGTCGGCCCGCACGGGGCTCCGGACCTTCCGCAGCACGGCCTCCGGGTCCCAGCGGCGCTGGTCGGGGGCCGAAGGGGGCTCCGCCAGGATCACCCGGTCCACTACCCCGAACAGGGGCGGCAGCATCCGATTCCAGTCCTTGTCGCCCAGGACGCCGATGAGCGCCACCAGCGGGCGCGGCGGCTGGAGGGTGGTCAGCGCGTCCACCAGCGAGTCCACGCCCGCCGCGTTGTGGGCCACGTCGAACAGCCAGCGCTCGCCCCCGCGCTCGACGGTCTGCAGGCGCCCCGGCCAGCGGGTCGCAGCCGCCCCGTGGATCAGCGCCTCCCGCGTCGGCCGGCACGGGAGCGGCAGGAGCTCGAGCGCCCGGACGGCCACGGCCAGGTTGAGCGCCTGGTGCCGCCCCGCCATGGGGATGCGCAGCGACAGCTCGCCCCACGCCGTGTCCAGCAGTGTGGTGGTCCCCGCCAGGTCGGCCTCGGCCCGGGGGGGCGGCACGACGTGGAGCGGGGCGCCCCGCTCCACGGCCGCGCGCCGCAGAACCTCCAGCACCCCGGGGTCTGTCTCCGCCGTGACCACGGGCACGCCAGGCTTGATGATCCCCGCCTTCTCGCCGGCGATCGTGGCCAGGTCGTTTCCAAGGTACTGCGCGTGGTCCATCGCCACGTTCGTGATCACGGTGACCTCCGGCATGACCACGTTCGTGGAGTCGAGTCGTCCACCCATGCCTACTTCCACCACCGCCAGGTCGATGGCCGCCCGGCGCAGCGCGAGAAACGCGATCACCGTGGCCGCCTCGAAGAAGGACGGCGCCTCCCGCTCGATCGCAGGCCACAACGCGTGCGCCGCAGACAGCAGCTCCCCTTCGCCGATCGGCTGCCCGGCCACCTGGATCCGCTCGCGGAAATCCACCAGGTGGGGCGACGTGTACAGCCCCGTGCGACGGCCGTGGTGCCGGAGCACCGATTCCATGATCGCCGCGACCGATCCCTTGCCGTTGGTCCCGCCGATATGGATGGAAGGGTACGCCGTGTGCGGGTCACCCACCATCGCCAGCAGCCGGCGGGTACGATC
>JBKGZE010000019.1:0-12330 GCA_046545735.1 Gemmatimonadota bacterium
CGATAGAGTTGACCCGGATGAAACGCAAGGCGCCCACCCGCAGGACCCCTTCGCCGAGTGAATCGACCTCCACATACGGCCACACACCCTGGAACAGACCGGTCGCGTAGAGTCGGTCGACCGCGCGCAGCACGGCGTCCTCCAGGCTCGCCCCCGGGGCGACCGAATCGAAGGCCCGCCGGACCAGGCGCTCGAGAGCGGGCGTGGCCGCGACCACCTCTCGTCGGGCGATGCTCGGCGGCGCGGGCGCCCGGGAGCGGTGGGTCCGCCTCCGGTGTTCGCCTCCGGTTCGCGCAGCGAAGCGCTCCTCCTCCGCGCCGGCCCGGCCCATGGCGATCAGCGATGCGGGATCGGCGGGGAATGCCGCCGCCGAGAGGTCCGGGTCCAGCGGCGGCTGGATCAGCACGTCCGGGGCGCCGGCCCCCGGCTCGCGGACTTGCCGCAGAAGAAGCCGCAGCGCGCGCCGGGCCACGTCCGGCGCCGAGAGGCTGGTCAGGGTGTCCGGCGCGGCGACCACGTCCACGGCCACCACGTGCCCGGCTCCCAGCTCCCGGGCGATGTCCACCGGGAGATAGTCCCGGGCCCCGCCGTCCATGAGCCAGCGGTCGCCCCACCGCACCGGCGCGAAGAAGCCCGGCGCCGACAGGCTCGCCCGCACAATCAGGGGAAGGTTGCCCTCCGCTGGCGCGAACCGCTCCAGGTGCCTGAGGTCGGCCGCCACCGCCCGGAACCGCCGGGGGAGCCGGTCGAAATCGCCACGGGCGGCGGCCAGGGGGCCGAAGAGGTGCCGGACGAGCAGTCGGTTGATTCGCCAGTCGGGAACGATCTGCCGGACCCCGAACGTCCCGCCGGGCGGCCGGCTGAAGTGCAGCACGGGGTAGCGCGGGTCGCGCTCGGGCCCCGCCAGCACCGTCTGCGGCGCGAAGATCTGGCGCCAGTCCACGCTGCGGAACAGTGCCACGATCTCGTCGGCGCCGTAACCGGCGGCGTACAGCGAGCCCACAACGGCGCCCATGCTGGCGCCGACCACCACGTCCGGATCGTAGCCCTGTTCCTCGAGGGCGACCAGGACCCCGGCGTGCGCGAGCCCCCGAGCGCCGCCCCCCGAGAGGACGAGCCCATCCTGTGCCGCCGCCTCCCCGTTACTGCCGGGGAAGAGCAGCAGGGCCAGCGCTGTGACTACGCGGACCGCACGCTCCACGATCCTCCGATCTGACGCCTCCGCGGCTTGGCATCGTCACGCGGTCGGTGTATCAGGCTCGACGCAGTCCCCAAATGGAAACGACCGGCCCGGGTGGTTCCGCCGCAGTGGGGCCGGACGGGGGGTCACTCGTCCGGTTGCGGGGCTCCGGTCCCGAGACCGGCCGCTTCCGAGACGGAAACTGTTGACCGGGGTTGAAGGTGTCAATACGCAATTCGCCCCACGACGGGTGGCCACTCGGGTGTAGGTGCCTGCCCGACACGGCTGAGTCCGCCAGGCGGGGTCCTACCCCAGGAGCTTCCAGGGTGCGCCACGGCCCCGGCTCAGCGTCAGGTTCCTGGCACATCAGGTGCACCGTATCGCCGCGCCGGGAAGAGCGGCGCCCGCGGGCATAGCGGGGGCCGTTCAGGGATCATGCCAGAAGAGGAGTTCCGGTGGACGCAATGATACTCGCAGCGGGGCTCGGAACCCGGCTGCGGCCGCTCACGTACGAGACGCCGAAGGCCCTGGTCCAGGTCGGCGACCAGCCCGTGCTGGACCTGGTGGCGCAGCGGGTGGTGGCGGCGGGCGCCGACCGTATCATCGTGAACGTGTCGCCGCACGCCGACCGCATCCGGCGGCACATCGAGGAGCGGGACGGCTGGGGCGTGGAGGTCCATGTCTCCGAGGAGCCCGATGGGCCGCTGGAGACGGGCGGCGGGCTGCGAAAGGCGGCCCCGCTCTTCCGACGAGACCGGCCGATCCTGGTCCACAACGCCGACATCCTGACGGACCTGGATCTCGAGTCCCTCTATGCCGCCCACGACAACGGCGCCCTGGCCACCCTGGCGGTGCGCGAGGCGGACAGCGCTCGCTACCTCCTGTTCGACGACCAGGGGCTGCTCGGTTACGCCTACGAGGGGGAGGAGCGGCGGGCCCGGGAGGCGGCGGGGGAGGTCGGGCGGCGCGATTTTCTCGGCGTCCAGGTGGTGTCGCCTCGTCTGCTGGAGCGCTTCGAGGAGACGGGCAAGTTCTCGATCTTCACCACCTACATGCGCCTGGTGGCGGGGGGCGAGCGGGTCGCGGCCTTCGACGCGGAGCAGGCGCGGTGGGCCGACATTGGCACCCACGAGCAGCTGGAGGCGGCCCGGCGGGAGTGGGCGTAGGCGCGGACCGGACCCGAACCCGGGGGAGCGATGACCGACAAGATCCTCGTGACGGGCGCCACCGGCATCGTCGGCCGGGCCCTCGTGCAGCGGCTGCTGGCGGAAGGCCTCGAGGTCAAGGCGGGCACGCGCTCCCCCGGGCTCGCCGACTACCTGTTCGGCGGCGCGGAGGTGGTGGAGCTCGACTACGACGTGACCGCCACCTGGGACGCGGCGGTGCAGTGGGCGGACCGCGTGTTCCTGGTCCCGCCGCCCTTCGACTCGCGCGCCGATGAACGGCTCGTCCCGTTCCTGGACTGGGCCGTGCAGTCGGGGGCGCGCCAGCTGGTCCTCCTCTCCGCCATGGCCGTCGACGCCCGCGAGCCGCTGGCGCTCAGCAGGGTCGAGGAGCGGGTGGAGCGCACGGGCGTGGAGTTTACCTTCCTCCGGCCCAACATCTACATGCAGAACTTCGCCCGCGGCTTCGTGGCCCGGGCCATCCGCCAGAAGGGGGTCTTCCGACTCCCGGTCGGCGGCGCCCGGGTGAGTTTTGTCGATGGCAGGGACGTGGCCGCCGTCGCCGCCCGGGTCCTGACCGAGCCCGGCCACGACGGACGAACCTACACCCTCACCGGGCCGGACAGCCTGGCCCCGGACCAGGTGGCGGACGTGCTCGGCGAGGTCACCGGCAGGACCATCCGCTACGAGGCGATCTCCGAGGCCACCCTGCGCGACATCCTCGCCGGCGACCACTGGGCCGCCGGTCAGGCCGACAGCTTCGTCACCCTGATGGACGTCGTCCGCGAGGGGCACCGCGAGGACGTCACGCCCCTGGTCGAGGAGCTGACCGGCGAGCCGCCGATCCGCTTCCGCAGCTTCGCGGAAGAGCACGCCGACGTCTGGGCGGCGCCGTCCTGAGCGTCGCGTGTTCCCCCACGACGCGGCCGCCTCGAGTCCGGACGTAAGGAGATCCCCGACGTGCGCTCCACGGCGGCGATCGTCACCTTTCACCACAGGCGCGGCGCTCGAGCGGCGCCGGCCTTCAATTCCTGCGAGAGCGGTCCGGAAGGAAGGGGTACGGGTATGAGACGAGAGGGAATCCCGGCGCTGCTGCCCGCTGGGGCGGCACTGATCACGTTGCTGACCGTCGCGGCCGCGCCCCCCGCGGACGCCGCCCCGGACCCGGACCCGGACCGAACGGGGCGGCAGATCTACGAAGCCACGTGCGCGGCGTGTCATGGCGTCGACGGTCGCGGGAACCCGCCGACGCAGGTGGGCTTCGACGTGCCGCTGCCGGACTTCGCCGACTGCAATTTCGCCAGCCGCGAACCCGATGGGGACTGGGTGGGGGTGGCGGCGGAGGGCGGCCCCACGCGCGCGTTCGACCACACCATGCCGGCGTTCGATGAGGCGCTGAGCGCGGAAGAGCTTCAGAAGGCGATGGAGCACATCCGGACGTTCTGCCCGGACGAAGACTGGCCGCGTGGCGAGCTGAACCTGCCGCGTGCCATGTACACCGAGAAGGCGTACCCGGAGGACGAGGCGGTGTGGACGGTGGCCTCCCCGGTCGACGGCCCCATGGGGTTTCACAACGAGATCGTCTACGAGCAGCGGTTCGGCAAGCGGAGCCAGTGGGAGCTGGTGGTGCCGTTCGCCGCCGTGGAGCGACCGGCCGAGGCGGGCGGCGGCTGGACCGGCGGCTTCGGCGACGTGGCCATCGGCGCGAAGCACGCGCTGTGGCACAGCCTGGTCACGGGCAGCATCCTGAGCATCGCTGGCGAGGTGATCCTGCCGCTGGGCGATGAGGACGACGGCATCGGCGGCGGCGTCACCATCCTGGAGCCGTTCGTCTCGTTCGGCCAGATTCTGCCGGCGGAGGCGTTTTTCCAGGCCCAGGTCGGCGGCGAGTTCCCGACGGACACGGACATCGCCGGGAACGAGGCGTTCTGGCGCGGCGCCCTGGGGAGGACGTTCACGGCGGGTGACTACGGCCGGGCCTGGTCTCCCATGGTGGAGGTCGTCGGGTCCAGGGAGTTGGAGAGCGGGGCTACCACGAGGTGGGACGTGGTCCCGCAGTTCCAGGTCAGCCTGAACACGCGGCAGCATATCCTCGCGAACATCGCCCTGCGCATCCCGCTGAACGACACGGAGGTGCGGGATACCCGTCTCGCCGTGTACTTCCTGTGGGACTGGTTCGACGGTGGACTTACGGACGGCTGGTGAGGAGGAGGCAACCATGACCAGGATTCGAGACGGCCGGAGCCCGCTCGCGCTGCGCAGGATGGACCCGCCGCCCGTGACCGCCTTGCCCGTTGCGGTGCGTACGACGATTGCGCCGCTCGCGATCGTCGCGCTGCTGGCGACCGTCGCGCCGCTCCCCGCTCAGGGCGGGGGGGCGACCGGAGACGGCGTTCCCCAGATGTTCTCGGTGGCGGCGCCGTGCATGGCCTGCCACAACGGGCTCGCCTCCCCGACCGGTGAAGACATCTCCTTCGGGACCGACTGGCGCCCGTCCATGATGGCCAACGCGGCGCGGGACCCGTACTGGCAGGCCGCGGTGCGACGGGAGACCATGGAGCACCCGGGCGCGGCGGGGGCGATCCAGGACGAATGCTCCAAGTGCCACATGCCCATGGCCCAGTTCCAGGTCCACGCCACGGGCCAGGAGTTCGAAGCGTTCGGGCGACTGCCGTGGCAGACGGCCGACGGGCGGCTGGCGGCGCTGGCGGCCGACGGGGTGTCGTGCACCATGTGCCACCAGATCGAGGCGGAGGGGCTCGGGGAGGAGGAGACGTTCACCGGCGGGTTCCACGTGGACACGCGCACGCCTCTGGGCGAGCGCAGTGTGTACGGCCCCTACGACGTTCCCCAGGGGAGCGCCCGGGCCATGCTGAGCTCCGGGCTCTTCCAGCCCACGCAGAGCACCCACGTGCAGCGCGCCGAGCTGTGCGCCTCGTGCCACACGCTGTACACGCACGCACGAAACGCGCGGGGCGAGGTGGTGGGGGAGCTCCCGGAGCAGATGCCGTATCTGGAGTGGCTGAACAGCGACTACCCCGGCCAGCAAGACTGCCAGTCGTGCCACATGCCCGCCGTGCGAGGGGAGACGCCCATCAGCTCGACCTTGCCGACTCCCCGGCCGGACGTGAACCGGCACGTCTTCCGCGGCGGCAACTTCTTCATGCCCCGGGTCTTCAACGCCTATCGTGATGAGCTGGCTGTGCAGGCGCTGCCGGCGGAGCTGGAGCTGATGGCGTTCCGGACCCGGGAGCACCTGCGCAACGAAGCCGCGCGGGTGCGCGTGGGCGAACCGAGCATGGGCGAGGACGGTCTGCTGGAATTCGACGTCGAGGTCCGCAACCTGGCCGGGCACAAGCTGCCCACCGCGTACCCGTCGCGCCGGGCGTGGCTGCACGTGGTGGTGACGGATGCCTCCGGTCGGGCGCTGTTCGAGTCGGGCGCGCTGCGGCCGGACGGGAGCATCGTGGGGAACGACAACGACGTGAGCGCCGACCGGTACGAGCGGCATCACACGGTCATCCGGGAGCCGGATCAGGTCCAGGTCTACGAAGCGATCATGGTCGACGGCGACGGGCGCGTCACCACCGGCCTCCTGAAAGGGGTCCGCTTCACCAAGGACAACCGGGTCCTGCCCACCGGCTTCGACAAGGCCGGCGCCGACCCGGACGTTGCCGTGAACGGCGAAGCCGTCGACGATGGCGACTTCGCCGCGGGCAGCGACCGGGTCCGCTTCGAGGTGGACGCGGCGGGCGCGGCCCGACCCCTCGAAGTGACCGTCGAGCTGTGGTACCAGCCCATCGCCTTCCGCTGGGCCCACAACCTGGCGGATTTCGAGGCGCTGGAGACCGACCGGTTCGTCCGGTACTACGAGGCCCTGTCGGATTCCACAGCCATGATGCTCGCCCGCGCGTCCCGGGCCGTGGACTGACCGCCCGCGCCGCCGCGCCCGGGCCCCGCCCGGCCGGGCCGGCGGAACACGCCTTGCCCCACCAGTCCCCGGGGCCGCTTCGAGCGGCGCCGGGGATTCATTCGACCGGAGGAGGCAGCATGAGATCCGCACGGCGACTGCTGGGGCTGGCGCTCGTCCCCCTGCTGGCATGTGGTGAGGGCGAGGCGGGTGACGAAGCGCTCGAGCTCGAGCCGGGGCCCGCCACCCGTGGGGTGCCCGGGGCCGCCGGCTCCATTACCCTCGATAAGTGGGATACGGACCTGGACGGGCAGCTGAGCCGCGACGAGTTCGACGCCTGGTGGGCCGAGCACGGCCCGCTCCCGGTCCCGGACACCACGGACGTGGACGAGCAGCCGGTCGCAGACGAGCTGGCCGAGGGCTTCCAGCGCCACGACATCGTCGGGCGCGTGGATGTGGACGCTGATCAGACCACGGACGACAAGGAGCTCCGCGACTGGTGGTTCGATTTCCTCGACCGCAACGACGACGGCAGGATCGACGCCACCGAATGGTCCACCATGCACGGCAGCTGACCCGCCGGTGCTATGAGGCTTCGCCCTCCGGCGTTTCCTCCTCGTCCCGCGCGTTCACCCGCTTCTCGACGGGTGTCAGGAACCGGAGGGTGAGGAATATGATCAGGCTCACGGCCACGGCGATGTCCAGCCGCGAGTAGGCCACGGCCATCCCGACCGCCCCCGTCGCCCAGAGACTCGCGGCGGTGGCGGTCCCCTCCACCTTGCCTTCCTTCTTCAGGATGGCGCCGCCGCCGACGAACCCCATGCCGGTGATCAGCCCCTGGACCACCCGGGCCTGCGCCTCATCGCTCTGGAACAACTCGTTGCCGATGAGCAGGTAGCCGCAGGTGGCCATGGCCACGATGGGAAAGGTGCGCAGCCCCATGATCCGGGTCTGCACCTCCCGCTCCCACGCCACGGGGAGCGCCAGCAGGAAGGCGCCCGCCATTTTGAGCAGCATCTCGCCGAACTGCGGCCATTCCAGTCCGTACATGGTGGACCGGGAGAGCAAGAGCCGGTCCAGCGAGCAGGAGGTGACGCAGCGGGAGCCCGAGAGGAACCGCGGAACGGCGACAGTGTTGCTCCGTCCGCGGCTCCCCCACACTTTGCCGACCGTGGACGGCACCAGCGAACCCCAGCGGAGGGCCCATGGCGGACGAGATCGAGTATCGGGTGGTCGGGGACGACATGCAGATGGTCGAGGTGGCGCTGGACCCCGGCGAGGCGGTCCGGGCCGAGGCCGGCGCCATGCTCTACATCACCGACGGTATCGAGATCCAGACCAGCACCGGGGGCGGTCTGTTCAAGGGGCTCAAGCGCGTGTTCGCGGGCGAAACGTTCTTCATCACCTCGTTCCTCTACACCGGAAAGGGGAAGGGTGTCGCCGCGTTCGCGGCGCCCTACCCCGGCAAGATCGTGCCCCTGGACCTGACCCGCTTCAACGGCAGCATGCTCGTCCAGCGCGACGGGTTCCTGGCGGCCGCCGCCGGTATCGAGATCGAGGTGGCGTTCACGAAACGACTGGGCGCCGGCCTGTTCGGCGGTGAGGGCTTCATCCTTCAGCGGCTCCGGGGCGATGGCCTCGCCTTCGTCCACGCCGGCGGGACCGTGGTGCGCCGCGAACTGGCCCGCGGCGAGACGCTGCGCGTGGACACCGGCTGCCTGGTGGCTATGGACGAGGCCGTCGATTACGACATCCAGTTCATAGGCGGCATCCGCAACGCCCTCTTCGGCGGCGAGGGACTCTTCCTCGCCACGGTCTCGGGCCCGGGCACCGTCTTCCTCCAGAGCCTCCCCTTCTCCCGCCTGGCCGACCGCGTGCTGCAGGCCGCGCGCTTCGCGCAGAAGGGCGAGAAGAAGGGCGTGGGTGGTGTGGGCGGCAACCTGCTGGGCGGGCTGCTCCAGGGCGACTGACGCCCCCCTCCGTTCCGGTTCGGTTCTTGCGCCGGCGGCGAACCCGTTCGGGGCGCTTCCAACCGGAGCCGGAATCAATGGACGGAGATCGGACGGTCGGGTACGCCGTCGTGGGGCTCGGCTGGATCAGCCAGGCGGCCATGCTGCCGGCGTTCGCGAACGCGCGCCACGCGCGTCTCGCCGCGCTGGTGTCCGGCGGCACGGACAAGCGCCGGCGGCTCGCGGAGCGGTACCACCTGGACCCGGAGCGGGACACGTACGCCTACGACGCTTTCGAGGCGTGTCTCGCCCGCGACGATGTCGATGCCGTCTACATCGCCGTTCCCAACCACCTGCACGGCGAGTACACCGAGCGGGCCGCGGCCGCCGGGGTCCACGTCCTCTGCGAGAAGCCCATGGCGGTCACCGGGGAGGAGTGCCGGGCGATGATACGGGCGTGCGACGAAGCGGGCGTCGAGCTCATGGTCGCCTACCGCCTCCACTTCGACCCGGCCAACCTCGTGGCGGTGGAGCGGGTGCGTTCCGGGGCCATCGGCCGCACGCGGGTCTTCAGCGCCACCTTCACCCAGCAGGTGGAGGCGGGCGACATCCGGCTCATGCCGCCGGAGCGCGGGGGCGGGCCGCTCTACGACATCGGGATCTACTGCATCAACGCCGCGCGGTACCTCTTCCGCGCGGAGCCGGAGGCCGTCTGGGCCACGCGTGCCTCCCGTCCCCAGGCCCGCTTCGACCAGGCTGGCGAGATGATGAGCTGCGTGCTCCGGTTCCCCGGTGACCGGCTGGCCACCTTCACGTGCAGCTTCGGCGCCCACGCGGTGTCCGTGTTCCACCTGGTGGGCGACGCCGGCGCGCTGCGCATGGACAACGCGTTCAACTTCACCGGGGAGCGGCGGCTGGAAGTGGTCGGGGACGACGGAGGGACGCGCACCTTCTCCGAGACCGACCAGTTCGGGCCGCAGCTGGACTACTTCGCCGGCTGCGTGCGGGAGGATCGGCGGCCGGAGCCGGACGGTGAGGAGGGGCTGGTCGACGTGCGGATCATCCGCGCGCTGTACGAGGCGCTCGAGGACGGGAGCGCCGTGGAGATCGACGTGCGCCGCGACCGGCGGCCGGAGCCCGGAATGGCGGCGGAGTACCCGTCGCTGGAGGCGCCGGAGCTGGTCGGAGCGGACGAGCCGTCCGACTGAACGGCTTCGAAACAGAACTCAACCGGAGGAAACGCAGATGGCACTGCGCAAGGCCAACGCCACGTGGAACGGCACGCTGAGGGAAGGGAACGGGAAGATGCGCCTGGGCGGAGGCGCCTACGAGGGGGCGTACTCGTTCCAGTCGCGCTTCGAGGAAGGCGAGGGGACGAACCCGGAGGAGCTGATAGCGGCGGCCCACGCCGGGTGCTTCTCCATGGCGCTGTCCGGCGAGCTCGGCCGGGCGGGGCACGACCCGAAGCGGGTGTCCACCGAGGCGCGCGTGAGCCTGGTCAAGAGCGACGAAGGGTTCACCATCAACCGGATCACCCTGGCCACCGAGGTCGAGGTGTCCGGGATCTCCGACGACGAGTTCCAGAAGATCGCCGAAGCCGCCAAGAAGGGCTGCCCGGTGTCCCGCGCACTCGCCGGCCCGGAGATCGTTCTCGAGGCCACGCTCCGGTAGGCCGCCCGGTGCTCGCGACCGGCCCCGCCGCCGGGAGGGGGGCGGGGACGGCTGCGGGGCCACCCGCCGTCCGCGCGACATGACGGGACTCGACCGACGCAGCGGCCCTCGCGGCCGAGGGAAGATCGCTGGCGACGCCCTGTACGGGGTGCTGCGCTTCATCGCACGGCACGTACGGGGGGTCTACGGTGCGGTCGTCACGTACCTGGCCGTCAGCTTCTTCGTGGGGATCGCGGCCGTATGGGCGTTCGCCGAGCTCGCGAATGAGGTGTTGGCGGGGTCCACCCAGCGCCTGGATGAGGCCGTCCTCACCTGGGTCGAGGGGAACCGCACCGCCGTTCTCGACCGCGTCGCCCTCGAGATCACAGCGCTCGGCAACTTAGCGACCGTGGCGGTCCTCGTGCTGGCCGTTTCGGTCTTCCTCTGGCTGACCCGGCACCGGTTGTCCGTCGCACTGCTGATGACCGCCGTGGCGGGCGGCGCGACCCTGAGCTTCCTGCTCAAGGACATTATCGACCGGCCGCGCCCGCGCGTGTTCGAGTGGGGCACGCAGGTGGCATCCGCGTCCTTTCCGTCCGGGCATTCCATGAGCGCATTCGTCGCCTACGCCGCGGTCGCCTACCTGGTGGGACGGCTGGAGCCCACGCCGGCGCTGCGCTGGACGACCTGGGCCCTCGCCGCGCTCATCATCGTCGCCGTGGGTGCGAGCCGCGTGTACCTCGGCGTCCATTACCCGAGCGACGTTCTCGGCGGCTACGCCGCGGGCCTGGCCTGGCTCGCCTTCGTCGTCTCCGGCCTCACCGCCATCCGCTACTATTCCCGCCGTCGTCCGGAGGTCATGAAGGACGAGGAGGACCTCCACGCCGAGGAGGAGCGCCAACTCGGCCTGCGCGACTGACCTCCCGAGGCCGCCCGGGGCCGCCCGGGGCCGCCCGCGCTCCGCTTGCGCTCGACTGCCGGGCGGGGCCAGATTCCCGCGTCCAACCACGGAGGTCTTCAGGTGCGCAAGCTTCGCCGGACTCTGCATTGGATCGTCCCCGTCATGGGCATGGCGCTGGTCATCGGCGCGGTGCTGTTCGGGGAGCGGCTCGTCGTCCAGATCTTCCTGGTGGCGGCCGGCCTGCTGCTCACACAGGCCGGGCTCTGGCGGCTGGCCGACCCGCTCCTGCCTGACGAGCGCAAGTACCTGGCCCTCCGGGCGGAAACCGATCATTTCACCGCACTGGTCCGGCAGCTCAACGCGGCGGCGCTGGCGCTGGACGAAGGGGACCGGCACGGCTCCCGTTTCGCCCTGGACGAGGTCCGGATGGAGATGCACCGATCGGTGGACCGGATGGTGGAGTTCGCGGGCAAGGCGCAGGAAGAGGCCCACGATCCGGCCCGCGCCGATGCTCGGGCAGGCCGCGGCTGATGCGGCCGCGACTCGTGCCGCCGCGGCTGACGCCGTGGACGCGTGTCCGAGCCCGTGAGGAGGGTCGGAGCGGGAGGCCGCACGCCGCCCGGGCTCTCGGCTGGGCCCTGCTCGTCTTCCTCCCGGCTCCCGTGACCGCCCAGGGCCCCGCGCCCGTTCCGGCGCCCACCGCCGGGATCTCCCTCGAGCTGGCACGGTACCGGGCCGCCACCCTGTCCGACATTCACTACGAGGTGGACCTTCGGATCCCGGCGGATCCGCACGCCCCGATCCCCGGCGAGGTGACGGTACGCGCCCGGAAGTCCGGCGAAGGCCCGCTGATCCTGGATTTCGCGGATCCCTCCCGCATCGAGTCCGTCCAGGTCGGCGGCCGGGCGGTGGAGTGGAGCGCCGCGCACAACCACGTGGTGGTGCCGGCCACGGCGCTCCCGGAGGGGGCCGTCTCGGTCCGGCTCACCTTCTTCGCGGGCGACGCGCCGCTGAACCGGCGGGACGGCTTCTTCTACAGCCTGTTCGTTCCCGATCGGGCGCACGAGACGCTGCCCGTCTTCGACCAGCCGGACCTGAAAGCGAGGTACTCGCTGCGGCTCACCGTTCCGCACGAATGGGTGGCGGTGGCGAACGGCGCGGTCGAGCGCCGGGAAGAGCGGGCCGATGGGGTCGCCTACACGTTCCGTGAGACCGAGCCGATATCGACGTACCTGTTCGCGTTCGCCGCGGGGGAGTTCCTGGTGGAGGAAGCGGAGCGCGACGGTCGGCGGCTCCGGATGATCCACCGGGAGACCGATGCCGAGAAAGTGGCCCGCAACCGGGACGCCATTTTCGACCTCCACGCCACGGCGCTGGCGTGGCTCGAGGAGTACACGGGGATCGACTATCCGTTCGGCAAGTTCGATTTTGTGGCCGTACCGTCGTTCCAGTACGGGGGTATGGAGCACCCGGGCTCCATCCTCTACCGGGCGTCCACGCTCTTCCTCGACGAGAGCGCCACGCGCAGTCAGGAGCTGGCGAGGGCCAGTCTCATCGCCCACGAGACCGCCCACATG